>JBEANP010000214.1:0-4954 GCA_041165385.1 Pseudomonadota bacterium
TGCGCTGACTCCATGAAAAAAACAAAAAAGGCGAACAACCGTGTTCGCCTTTATGTGAGTGGGTGGTGGGTGATGACGGGCTCGAACCGCCGACCTACGCCGTGTAAAGGCGCCGCTCTACCAACTGAGCTAATCACCCCACTTGAAACCGTTTGACTTTAATTCAATGCATCTTTCAATGCTTTACCTGGTCGAAATTTTGGAACCTTTGCTGCTTTGATTTTAATCGCATCGCCAGTGCGAGGATTACGCCCTGTGCGTGCTGCACGCTTACCAACTGCAAATGTACCAAAACCAACTAACGAAACTGTACCGCCTTTTTTGAGCGTCGTTTTCACAGCACCAATTGTGGATTCAAGCGCGCGCGTAGCAGCAGCTTTTGAAATATCGGCGTGTTTGGCGATGTGCTCAATCAATTCTGTTTTATTCACAAATACCCCTTGTTTGGAAGCAGCAGTGGATGAAGATTTTCTCTAACCACAAGGTACCACCGTGTCATTACGTCGTGCGACTTTTAACAAGGCGACCCGAAATTCTAGTCGCATTTTTAACAACTTACTTACAAGACTCAGAAGAATTTTTTCAACGAGATTTTGTCGCCAAGTAGCGGAATGTTGCTTACCGCGTCTTAGCGCGTATTTCAGGCAATGCTTTTTGCAGGTAATACACCATAGACCAAACTGTCAATACGGCTGCTGCCCAAATAAGCACCATGCCCCATTGATGGGTATTGATCAGCCCAAACAACATTCCGTCAAACAACAAAAACGGGATAGCCACCATTTGCACCACTGTTTTGAGTTTGCCAATCATGTGGACCGCAACGCTCTTGGATGCGCCAATTTGCGCCATCCATTCGCGAAGCGCAGAAATCGCGATTTCACGACCAATGATGATCAATGCAACGAACACATCGGCACGCTGCAAATGAACCAACACCAGCACACAGGCGCACACCAAAAACTTGTCGGCTACCGGGTCTAAAAAAGCACCAAAAGAAGACGTTTGATTGAGTTTGCGGGCCAGATAGCCATCTAGCCAATCAGTGGCTGCAAACACCACGAACATCACAGTAGCAATAAGATTTTTTTCAGCAGGACTCGCCGTTGCATCTGGCAAATAAAACACGCCCACGATCAGAGGAATCGCAAAAATTCGCGTCCACGTCATGATGGTGGGGATAGTCATAAACATAGGGTTATTGTGGCACGGCTAATGCAATGCTCTGTAAATGTCTTCGGCCAAATCGCGTGAAATACCGTCCACCGTGGCAATGTCCTGCGCGCTGGCTTGCTCCACCCCGCGCACGCCACCAAAGCGCTGCAAAAGCCGTGCACGGCGCTTGGGGCCAATGCCAGGAATATCTTCCAATTTGCTACCGCCTGTTCGCACCTTGGCACGCGCTGCACGCATGCCGGTAATGGCAAAGCGGTGCGCTTCGTCGCGAATCTGGGCCACCAGCATCAAGGCCGCCGAGTCCGCGCCCAGGTACACCTTGTCACGTCCATCGGCAAACACCAATTCCTCCAGGCCCACCTTGCGGCCCTCCCCTTTTTCTACACCGACGATCAACGACAAGTCCAGCCCCAAGCCCTCGAACACTTCGCGCGCCATAGATACCTGGCCTTTGCCGCCATCCACCAGCACCAGGTCAGGCAAACGCCCCGTGCCTGCGGGCGTGTGGCCGGAGTGTTTGGCCTCGTTGAGTGTTTCGGCCAGCTTGCTGTAACGGCGCATGAGCACTTGGCGCATGGCGGCGTAATCATCACCGCCGGTAATGCCTTCGATGTTGTAGCGGCGGTACTCGGCGTTCTGCATTTTGTGGTGGTGAAACACCACGCACGATGCCTGCGTGGCCTCACCTGCGGTGTGCGAAATATCAAAACATTCCACGCGCAAGTCTTCCAAATTGTCCAGAGTCAAATCCAGCGCCTCGGCCAATGCGCGGGTGCGAGCCTGCTGTGAGCCCTCTTCCGCCAAAAGTCGGGCCAGCTGGAGCGCGGCGTTGGTCTGCGCCATGTCGAGCCACGCGCGGCGCTGTTCGCGCGGCTGGTGCACGGCAGTTACCTTGACGCCAATTTGCTCTGACAACGCAGCAACCAAAAGTTTGCTGATCGGCTCGCTCACCACCAACACCGATGGCATGGGTACGTCGATGTAATGCTGGGCCAAAAATGCCTCTAACACCTGTGCCTCTACCGATGTGGGCTTGACGCTGGCGGCCTCGGCGCCCCCTTCCACTTCCGTCATGGCATATGCGTCTTCCACGTGCACCGGAAAGTAAGGCCTGTCGCCCAAGTGCCGCCCGCCGCGCACCATGGCCAAGTTGACGCAGGCTTTACCGCCCTGGACTTTCACCGCCAAGATGTCTACATCGCGGTCAGACACGTTGTCCACCGACTGCTGGTGCAGCACATTGGAAAGTGCCGCTACTTGGTTGCGCAGCTCTGCAGCTTGCTCGAATTCGAGCTTGTCGGCGTGCGCCATCATGCGGCTCTCCAGCCCCTTGAGCACTTCTTGTGCATCGCCACGCAAAAACTTCTCGGCATTGGCCACGTCCTGTGCGTAGTTGGCAGGCGTGATGTGCCCCACGCACGGCGCGGAGCAACGCTTGATTTGGTACAGCAAACACGGCCGCGTGCGGTTGCTGAACACAGAGTCTTCGCAAGTGCGCAGCTTAAACACCTTTTGCATCAACAAAATGGCTTCTTTCACGGCCCACGCGCTAGGGTAAGGCCCAAAGTAGCGGTGCTTTTTTTCCACCCCGCCGCGGTAGTAAGACACGCGGGCAAACTCCACCGGCAACGGGGCTTTGGGTTTGGTCACGCCCTCTGTGGGCGCCATGTTTTTAGGCACCTGCGGCGTGCCGGTCATCTTCAAATACGGATAGCTCTTGTCGTCCCTAAACAGAATGTTGTACTTGGGGTTAAGTGTCTTGATGAGGTTGTTTTCCAGCAGCAGCGCCTCGGCCTCGGACCGCACCACGGTGGTCTCCAGCCGGGTAATTTTGCTGACCATGTGGCCGATTCGGGTGCCGCCATGGTTCTTTTGGAAATAGCTGGAAACGCGCTTTTTCAGGCTGATGGCTTTACCCACGTACAGCACCTGCCCGTCCGCATCAAAGTAGCGGTAAACGCCTGGCAGCAGCGGCAAGGAGGCCACCTGGCGCAACAATTCTTCACTATGGGTGTCACTCATGGGGGCTATTGTGAATGGACAATGGCCCCCATGCCACCTTCAAGCTCCATCCACCCGCCAGCCGCGCACGCTGCGCCTTTGCGCTGGGATGTTTTTTGCCAAGTGATAGACAACTTTGGCGACATTGGCGTGTGCTGGCGGCTGTGTGCGGACCTGGCCGCACGCGGTCACACGGTGCGCCTGTGGGTGGACGACGCATCAGCCTTGCAGTGGATGGCGCCCGGCGCGCTAGAGGGCCGCATCGCGGACATCGAAGTATGTGCGTGGGCCGACTCCATGCAGCAGCAAAAGCTAGCCAACCTGCCTGCCGCCGATGTATGGGTAGAAGGGTTTGGCTGCGAAATCGCTCCTGAATTTATAGCTGCTTACGCAAAGCGGACGGGGGCTTGCGGCCCAAATGATTCAAAATTTCCGGTGTGGATCAATCTGGAATACCTCAGCGCCAAAAGCTATGTGGAACGCGCCCACGGACTGCCCTCGCCAGTGATGACCGGAGCGGCCAAAGGCGCTACCAAACACTTCTTCTACCCAGGCTTTACCGAGCGCACCGGTGGCCTGCTGCGTGAGCCAGACCTGACCGCGCGCCAAGCGGAGTTCAAGCGCGACACCTGGCTGCAAAGCCACCAGATTGCACCACAGCCAGGAGCCCGACTGGTCTCGCTGTTTTGCTACGAGCCACCCGCGTTGCCGCAACTGCTGGTAGAGCTGGCACAGCAGCCCCAGCCCACTCAACTGCTGGTCACTCCAGGGCGCGCCGCGGCCGCTGTGCAAGCCGCAGTTTTAAGCCAAAACACGCTGCAGCCCTCGTGGAATATGCGTAATGCGCTATCAATTTCATATTTACCCGCCCTCACCCAGCACGACTTTGACCATCTGCTGTGGGCCTGCGACCTGAATTTTGTACGTGGCGAAGACTCGCTGGTGCGCGCCCTGTGGGCAGGCAAGCCGTTGGTGTGGCACATCTACCCGCAAAGCGACGCCGCCCACCACCACAAGCTGGATGCTTTTTTGGACATGCTGGGGGCCGACGCAGCGCTGCGCCAAACCCACTTGCGCTGGAACGGCGTGGCAGCAGCAGGCGATGCCCATGCCAACCCGGTTTTGCGATGGGACAGCCTGCTCGCATGGAACGCAATCGCCACCCGAACCCGCGCCCGGATGCTGCAAATGGACGACTTGACCACCCAGCTGGTCAATTTCGTACTGAAAAAACGTTAAAATTTAAAGCTTTGCTGAATTTGCCGCGAGAACCACGGGCAAATCATGCCCCGCCGCCCACTGCGGCATAACAACGCTGACAGCACTGGCTGACAGCGACAACTGTTCCAAGACATTTATGAAAATCGCTCAAGAAATCCGCGCTGGCAATGTGATCATGCACGGCAAAGACCCCATGGTCGTTCTGAAAACCGAATACAGCCGCGGCGGCCGCAACTCTGCCACCGTGCGCATGAAGCTCAAGAGCCTGATTGCCAACTTCGGCACCGAAGTCGTATTCAAGGCCGATGACAAAATGGACCAAGTCATCTTGGACAAAAAAGATTGCACTTACACTTACTTCGCTGACCCCATGTACGTGTGCATGGACGAAGAGTTCAACCAGTACGAAGTCGAAGCTGAAAACATGGGCGACGCACTGAACTACCTGGAAGACGGCATGGCCGTTGAAGTAGTGTTCTACGACGGCAAGGCCATTTCCGTTGAATTGCCAACCAGCGTGGTGCGCGAAATCACTTGGACTGAGCCCGCCGTCAAG
>JBEANP010000215.1:0-4946 GCA_041165385.1 Pseudomonadota bacterium
CTTCCACGGTGTTGCCGGGCACGATTTCGGTGAAGATGACGGCTGGCGTGTTGTCTTTGGTGTTTTTACGCAGGAACTCGGGGTCGGCCACCACGCTGGCGCGCAGGGTGTTGTCTGGGTGGTTGTAGCCCTGGCGCACGCCTTCGTTGATGGCATCGTCCAAGCTGCCGGTAAAGCCTTCCCAGCGCACATTCATGCCCACCTTGAGGAATACGTTCACGATGCCGGTGTCTTGGCAAATCGGGCGGTGGCCCGTGGCGCTCATTTTGCTGTTGGTCAAAATTTGCGCAATTGCGTCTTTGGCAGCGGGGCTTTGTTCGCGCTCATAAGCGCGGGCCAGATGGGCAATGTAGTCGGCGGGGTGGTAGTAGCTGATGTACTGCAGTGCCGCAGCAACGGATTCAACCAGGTCGACTTGGCGTATGGATACGGGCGCAAAAGCGTCTGACATAGAGGGTGTGAACTGGGTCATGTTGGGGTGAGGGCAGAGAATTAATCGCGTGAGTTTAGCCAATTGGCCCCACAGCCAACTGACAGGGCGGTGTAAGCAAGGCATAAGTCAGTGAGTTGTAAGTGCTTGGCACCAACATCCGGCCAGTTTTTACAAATCGAGGAGACACTTTTCATGACCGTATCCACAGTCGGCGAGACAGCCGCTTCAGAAGCCCGCATTTACCTGCCCAGCGCGGATTTTGTCAAAAATGCCGCTATTCCAAGTATGGCTGCTTACGATGCTCTGTGCAAAGAAGCCGAAACCGATTACGAGGGTTACTGGGGCCGTTTGGCTAAAGAATTCATCACTTGGAAAGAGCCCTTTACCCAAGTGCTGGACGACAGCAATGCACCGTTTTTCAAGTGGTTTGCCGATGGCAAGCTCAACGCGTCTTACAACTGCCTGGATCGCAATGTCGAAAAAGGTCTGGGCGAAAAGACCGCCATTATTTTTGAAGCCGACGGCGGTGAAGTTACCAAGATTAACTACCAGGATCTGCTGGCAAAAACCAGCCAGATAGCCAACGGTTTGCGCTCCATTGGCATCAAAAAGGGTGACCGTGTGGTTATCTACATTTCGATGTCCATAGACGGCGTGGCGGCCATGCAGGCCTGCGCCCGTATTGGCGCTACCCACTCGGTGGTGTTCGGTGGCTTTTCGGCCCAGTCGTTGCGCGACCGTATTGAAGACACAGGTGCTGTGGCAGTCATTACCGCTGACCACCAGGTGCGCGGCGGCAAGCAATTGCCCTTGAAATCCATCGTAGACGAAGCCCTGACATTGGGTGGTTGCGACAGCGTTAAAAATGTGCTGGTGGTTAAGCGCAGTGGTTCCGCCATCGCTATGACTGCAGGCCGCGACCAGTGGATGGAAGATCTGGTGGCGGGCCAAAGCACTACCTGTGAGCCAGAGTGGGTTGAGGCAGAGCACCCCTTGTTCTTGTTGTACACCTCAGGCTCCACTGGCAAGCCCAAGGGTGTGCAGCATTCCACAGGCGGCTATTTGCTGCACGCAGCGCTGACCACCAAGTGGACCTTTGATTTGAAGGCTGACGACGTTTTCTGGTGCACGGCCGATATTGGCTGGGTTACAGGTCACACCTACATTACCTACGGCCCTCTGGCTTTAGGCGGCACTGAGATAGTGTTTGAAGGCGTGCCTACATTCCCAGACGCTGGCCGCTTCTGGAAAATGATTCAAGACCACAAGTGCACCGTGTTTTACACCGCACCTACAGCCATCCGTTCACTCATCAAAGCTGCAGAAGCCAACGATGCCGTGCACCCCAAGAGCTACGACCTCACCTCTCTGCGTTTGCTGGGTTCGGTGGGCGAGCCTATCAACCCTGCAGCGTGGGAGTGGTATTACAAGCACGTGGGTGGCAGCAAGTGCCCCATCGTGGATACCTTCTGGCAAACCGAAACGGGTGGTCACATGATCACTCCGCTGCCGGGTGCTACGCCCATGGTGCCGGGCTCTTGCACACTGCCTTTCCCCGGTATCCAAGCTGCTATCGTGGATGAGACCGGCAAAGACGTGCCAAACGGCCAAGGCGGCATTTTGGTGGTCAAGAAGCCATGGCCTTCGATGATTCGTAACATTTGGGGCGACCCAGAGCGTTTCGTCAAGAGCTATTACCCAGCCGACTTCCAAGGCAAGTACTACTTGGCTGGAGACGGTGCTATCCGTGATGAAAAAACTGGCTACTTCACCATCACCGGCCGTATCGACGACGTGCTCAATGTATCGGGCCACCGCATGGGCACCATGGAAATCGAATCTGCGTTGGTGAGCTGCACTGAGCTGGTGGCCGAGGCCGCCGTGGTGGGCCGCCCTGATGACACTACCGGCGAAGCAGTATGCGCGTTTGTGGTGCTCAAGCGTTCATTGCCTGTCGGCGACGAAGCCAAAGCTATTGCCAAGCAATTGCGTGACCATGTGGGCAAAGAAATTGGGCCCATTGCTAAACCGAAGGACATTCGTTTTGGCGAAAACTTGCCTAAAACGCGTTCTGGAAAAATCATGCGCCGTTTGTTGCGTTCCATTGCGAAGAACGAGGCCATTACGCAGGACACTTCGACCTTGGAAAATCCAGCCATCTTGGATCAGCTGGGGCAGGCTTACTGATTGAAGCGCGGAGTGCGTTAGACATGAAAAAGCCCACGTAAGTGGGCTTTTTTCTGGGTGAGCACTACAGTAGCGCCGCCATCCGTAGTCTATTTCTGGCTCAGTATCCAAGCCACCAGCTTTTTGGCTTCGGCTTCGCTGACTTGCTTGTTGGCAGGCATGACCAAAACGCCCCATACCCCGCTGCCGCCGTTCATAACTTTGGCGGCGAGTTTCTCGGTGGCCGCTTTATCGCCCCTGTATTTGTCGGCCACGTCTTTATAGGACGGGCCCAATAATTTTTTGTCAACGGCATGGCACGACATGCAGTTTTTGGAGGCTGCCAAGGCCTGATCCGCCATGGCTGGCGCTGCGAAAGATGCGGCGGTGGCGCAAAGCCCAATGGCAAACAGGGAGCGTTTCATGGTGTCTTGTGGGTTGGTTTACAGTCCGTTAACGCGATTTTAGGGCGCTGGGTAGACGCCCCTTCATTCTGCAAACAATTTACTGGAGCTGGCTATGTATTTTTTAGGTTTAGGCTTGCTGCTGTTGGGCATGAAGTTTATGAAAGTAAGCCCGGTGGTCAGCTGGCCGTGGCTGGCCGTGCTTGCCCCTTTTGGCTTTGCGGCTTTGTGGTGGTGGTGGGCCGATTCCACTGGTTACACCAAGAAAAAAGTAATGCAGCGAGAAAACGCGAAGCGCCAGGCACGTATTGACCGAACCAAAGAAGCCATTGGCACACTCAATCGCAAAAAACGCCATTGACAGGGGCTGGGCCATAATTACAGTTCCACCTATTTCGTAACCGCGACCCAACATACAACACCATGCCAGTTTATCGTTCCAAGACCTCCACTGCCGGCCGCAATATGGCGGGCGCTCGTTCTTTGTGGCGTGCCACTGGCATGAAAGACGATGACTTCTCGAAACCCATCATTGCGGTGGTCAACTCCTTCACCCAGTTCGTTCCCGGCCATGTGCACCTCAAGGATTTGGGCCAATTGGTGGCGCGCGAGATTGAGGCCGCAGGCGGTGTGGCCAAAGAGTTCAACACTATTGCGGTGGACGATGGCATTGCCATGGGCCACGACGGCATGCTGTACTCGTTGCCCAGCCGCGACATCATTGCCGACAGCGTGGAATATATGGTCAACGCCCACTGCGCTGACGCCATGGTGTGTATTTCTAACTGCGACAAGATCACCCCCGGCATGTTGATGGCTGCTATGCGCCTGAACATCCCCGTGGTATTTGTGTCTGGTGGCCCTATGGAAGCGGGCAAGGTCAAGCTGCTTAACCCCACTACGCACAAGATGGAGTTCAAAAAGCTCGACTTGATTGACGCCATGGTGATGGCCGCCGACGACAAAGTGAGTGACGCCGATGTAGCCGAAATAGAGCGATCAGCGTGCCCCACCTGCGGTAGCTGTTCCGGTATGTTCACCGCCAACTCCATGAACTGCCTGACCGAAGCGCTGGGCTTGTCTCTGCCCGGCAACGGCACGGTGGTGGCCACCCATGCCGACCGCGAACAACTGTTCAAGCGCGCGGGCCACTTGGCTGTGGAGCTGTGCAAGCGCTACTACGAGCAAGATGACGAAACCGTGCTGCCGCGCTCTATGGGCTTCAAAGCGTTTGAGAACGCGATTGCGCTGGACATTGCCATGGGCGGTTCCACCAACACCATTCTGCACATTCTGGCGATTGCGCAAGAAGCGGAAATCGACTTCACCATGGCCGACATTGACCGCATGTCCAAAATTGTGCCGCAGCTGTGCAAGGTCGCGCCCAACACCAACAAGTACCACATCGAAGATGTGCACCGCGCAGGCGGCATCATGGGCATTCTGGGTGAGTTGGACCGCGCTGGCCGCTTACACACCGATGTGCCCACCGTGCACAGCAAGACCATGAAAGATGCGCTGGATGAGTGGGACATTGCCCGCAATCCATCAGAGGCGGTCAAGACCTTTTACATGGCGGGCCCTGGCGGCGTTCCTACGCAGGTGGCATTCAGCCAGGCCGCCCGTTGGCCCAGCCTGGATACCGACCGCGCAGAGGGCTGCATTCGCTCGGGCGAACACGCATTCAGCCAACAAGGCGGCTTGGCCGTACTGGTCGGCAATATCGCACTCAACGGCTGCGTGGTCAAAACCGCCGGTGTGGACGACGCGCTGATGGTGTTTGAAGGCCCGGCCCATGTGGTGGAGAGCCAAGACGAAGCCGTGGCCAACATCCTGGCCGATAAGGTCAAGGCTGGAGACGTAGTCATCGTGCGCTACGAAGGGCCCAAGGGCGGCCCCGGCATGCAAGAGATGCTGTACCCCACCAGCTACATCAAGTCCAA
>JBEANP010000216.1:0-4936 GCA_041165385.1 Pseudomonadota bacterium
CGGCCCCATCACCACGGGACAACCACAGGCAGCGGCCTCAATCAGGTTTTGCCCACCCAGTGCTGCAAAGCTGCCGCCTAACAGCGCCACATCGGCCAAGCCAAAATACAGCGCCATCTCGCCCAGCGAGTCACCAAGCCACACATCCGCGCCCACAGGAAACGCGCCCCAACTGCTGCGGCGCGATACGCTGAATCCAGCCTCTGCAAACAAACGTGCCACCTCGTCAAAGCGCTGCGGATGGCGCGGCACGATCAGCCACTGCACCTCAGACGCTATAGTTTTAATAGCTGCTTGCGCAGGCTGGACGGGGGCTAGAGGCCTATTTGATTCAAAATTCTCTTGTGCAGACGGCTTTGGAGCACCTTGCAAAACGTCAAGCAACATGCGCTCTTCGCCCTCACGGGAGCTGGCAAACATCACGACGGGTTTGCCCTGCGCGCCGCGCCACTGCGCACCTTGGGCAAGTTGCGCTGTGTCCGGTGTGGCATCGAACTTGAAATTGCCCAAGCTGCCCCGCACACGTGCGCCCAAATGCCGCAGGCGTGCCGCGTCTTCTGGTGTCTGCGCCCACACGGCGCGCAAACCGGCAAAGGCGGGCCTGGAGAGCACACCCAAGCGCAGCGCTTGGCGCAATGACTTGTCGCTGAGCCGCGCATTCACCAGGCACAAAGGCACCTGCAGGCGTTTGCAAGTGGCCACCATGTTGGGCCAGACCTCTGTCTCAATCAGCAGGCCCATGCGCGGTTGAAAGTGCTGCACAAAGCGCGTCACAGCACCCACGGTGTCCCAGGGTTGCCACACCTGCACGTCGCCGTTTTGCAGCAGCACCTTGCCCTGTGCGCGGCCTGTGGCGGTGCCGTTGGTGAGCAGCAGTCGCATGCCGGGGTACTGCAGGCGCAACTGCGCCACCAACACGGCGGCGGCACGCGCCTCGCCCAGCGAAACTGCGTGTACCCAGATAAAACGGTTGGCTACCTGTGTAACCGCTGTGCCTAAATTGCCAGAATTGGCGGTTTGTGGCGTTTCCCTCGGTTCAGCGGGTTGTGTGTAGTGCCCGAACCGCTCGTCCATCGCCTCGCCGTACCCCGGCTCTGCAAAGGCTCGGCGGCGCAGTTTAGCCTTTAAGAACGGCTGCGCCAGCCAGACCACGCACGAATACACCCAGCGCATCATCGGCACAGTACCGGGGTGGCCAAGGCTTCCCATGCATTCCACACCGCATCCACACTGGGCTGCGGGCTGGCGAACACACTGACCTGCCGTGCAGCGGACGCGTCTTGTGGGCCGGTGCGCCAGGCAGTGTCAAAGTTATAGATTTGCACATGCGGCAGGCCCAGGGCCACGGCGATATGGCTCAGGCCACTGTCCACGCCCACCACACCGGCGCAGCGGGCCATGGTGTCGGTGAGTGCGTCCAGCGCCAACGCGGGCCACACCCAGGCATCTTCCAACTGCGCTGCAATGGCCTCGCTGGTGGCTTTTTCCCCAGTGCTGCCGTGGGGCAAGGCCACTGCAAAGCCGCTGTGGTTCAGGCGCCGACCCAGTTCAACCCACGACGCCAGCGGCCACTCTTTGTCAGCGCGCGATGTGCCGTGCACTAACGCAACCATAGGTTTGCGCGGGACAAAGGGGTTGCCCTCGGTGCCATGCGCATGCACGTGCGCCGCGGTCGTGGTGGCATGGGCCTGCGGGGCCACCGCCAAAGTGCCGGGCACCAGGCCGCAATACGCCCGCTGCAATTCGTCGGATGAGAGTTCGTAGCGCAAGGCCTTGGCGCACAGCAGGCGCGACCGCTCTACCGCATGCACATGCGGCTCCAGGGTGAACGCCCGGTCTGCCACCCAACGCGCAGGGGCCTCAAAGCCCGAGCCCTCGGTTTGGTTGGCCATGCCGTAGCGCAAACCTTGCGGTGTGGTGCGGGCCAGCCACGACACCAGCGCCGATTTGGTCAGACCCTGCAGATCAATCACCGCGTCGTAGGCCTGTGTTTGCAATGCGCTTTTGAAGGCCCGCCACTCGTTGCGTGTTGCGGCACTGAAAGGGTTTTTACGCCAGCGGCGCAGCTCACACGGAATAACTTGCTCCACACCCTGGCAGCGCGATACCAGCGGCGCAAATGCGCGTTCCACCACCCAGTCGATGTGCACCCCCGGCAATGCGCGGCGCATGTCCTGCACCGCTGGCATGGCATGCACCACGTCGCCCAGCGACGACAACTTAACGACCAAGACTTTGCGCACAGCAGGTTTCAATGCGCGGCCGCCTCAATCTGTGCATCCGCTTTCACCGAACGCAGCAGGCCCAGCATGGCCGCCTCAATACGCTCCAGCGCGGCTTGGGTTTGGCCTTCAAAGCGCAACACCAATACCGGCGTGGTATTCGATGCGCGCACCAGCCCAAAGCCATCGGGCCAGTCCACCCGCAAACCATCTATCTGGTTGATGACCGCAGGCGCAGCAAACGCAGCTTTGGCCAGTAAGGCCTCGACCACCGCATGCGGCTCGCCCTCTTTGCAGGGCACGTTGAGCTCTGGCGTGGCAAAGCTGGTGGGCAAGGCATTGAGCACGGCATTCGCATCAGGCGAGCGGCTCAAAATTTCCAGCAAGCGGCAGGCGGCGTAGGTGCCGTCGTCAAAGCCAAACCAGCGTTCCTTGAAGAAAATGTGGCCGCTCATCTCGCCACCCAGTGGCGAATCAATCTCGCGCATCTTGGCCTTAATCAGCGAGTGCCCGGTTTTGAACATCAGGGGCTTACCACCGGCCTCGGTGATAGCCGGTGCCAAGCGCTGTGAACACTTCACGTCGAACACAATGGTGCCACCCGGCACGCGGCTGAGCACGTCTTGCGCAAACAGCATCATCTGGCGGTCGGGGAAGATGTTGGTGCCGTTTTTGGTGACGATACCCAGGCGGTCGCCGTCGCCATCAAACGCCAAGCCCAGTTCGGCATCGCCAGCCTTGAGCGCAGCCATCAGGTCGCGCAGGTTTTCTGGCTTGCTGGGGTCAGGGTGGTGGTTGGGAAAGTTGCCGTCCACGGTGCTGTGCAGCTCTTGCACGTCGCAGCCGATGGCGCGCAAGATGTCCGGGGCCGATGCACCCGCCACGCCGTTGCCTGAGTCCACCACAATTTTGATGCGCCGGGCCAGCTTGATGTCGCCCACAATGCGCGCGCTGTAGGCCGGCAATACGTCCACTTGCTTGCACGAACCGCCTGCTTTCAATTGCCAGGACTCGGTTTCCATCATGCGGCGCAGCGCCTGAATTTCGTCGCCGTAAATGGCTTTGCCGGCCATCACCATCTTGAAGCCGTTGTAGTCCTTGGGGTTGTGGCTACCGGTCACTTGAATGCCACTGGTACACAACGTATTAGCTGCGAAGTACAGCATGGGGGTTGTGACCATGCCCACGTCAATCACTGCTACGCCCGCTTCTTGCAAGCCTTGCATCAGGGCCTGCGACACCTCAGGGCCACTCAAGCGGCCATCGCGGCCCACGGCCACGGTAGTTTCGCCCTGCGCCAAGGCCACTGTGCCAAAAGCTCGGCCCAAGCCCAAAGCTACATCCACAGTCAAGCTAGAAGGCACTACGCCACGAATGTCATAAGCCTTAAAAATGCTGGCAAAGAGTTGCATGCAGTCCCTAAAAATCTATCCGGTGGTAGCCCCGGCGCGTCCCTGGCATTGTAGGCGGGCTGCCCCCGCAGGCAGGCGTGCGTATGATGGACAACTATATGAGATACCCATTCAACCCAACCCGCTGTAATTACACCAGCCCGCTAGGTCCTATGGTGTTGGCAGCACATACCCAGTGTTTGATTGGCGTGTGGTTTGTGGGTCAGCAACACCAACCAGACTGGGCGCTTTGGCCTACAGATTCAAGCCACCCCGTGTTGCTGCAAACCGCCCAGCAACTCGATGCCTATTTCGCCGGCACGCTAAGCCAATTTGACCTGCCGATGGACCTGACCAATGGCACAGCATTCCAACAAAGTGTATGGCGTGCGTTGTGTGGCATTGAGTCCGGCCAGACCGTAAGCTACGGCACTATCAGTCAGCGTATTGGCAAGCCCAAAGCCGTGCGTGCGGTGGGTTCCGCCATCGGACGCAATCCACTGGGCATTGTGGTCCCGTGCCACAGAGTGATTGGTGCCGATGGTGCAATCACCGGATATGCGGGTGGACTGGATAAAAAAATTGCTTTGCTGCAACTTGAAAGCAACTTTTGACTGCGACATCCACAGCCAACTCTAAATCTGCCAACAGCGGTCAAACCGGGTGGCTCGTTGAGTTTTTCCTATTGGCAGCCATTTGGGGCGCTTCATTTCTATTCATGCGTCTGGGTGCTGTGGAGTTTGGCCCTTTACCCACAGCAGGAGGGCGGGTGGCTATTGCCACGGTTTTTTTGTTACCCATTATGTTGGCCCGAGGCCATGGTAAGGAATTGCGCCAACATTGGAAACTCACGCTAACAGTGGGCGTACTCAACTCAGCTTTGCCCTTTGCGAGCATCGCTTTTGCGTTATTGACCATCTCAACTGGGCTCTCATCCATATTGAATGCGACTGTGCCACTATTTGGCGCTGCGGTGGCATGGCTATGGCTGAAAGACCGACTGCAGGGGTCACGCGTGGTGGGCCTGCTCATTGGTTTTGTCGGGGTCGCGTTATTGGCGGGTAACAAAGCCAGCTTGAGCTCCTCAGCCTCAGAACTATCTTCTGGTTGGGCTATTTTTCTATGCCTGTTTGCGTGCCTGTGCTACGGCGTTTCAGCAAGCTTCACCCGGCGTTTTTTGGTCGGCGTGCCGTCGTTAGTTTTGGCTGCGGGCAGTCAATTGGGGGCAACTCTCGTGCTAGCTCCTTTGACGTGGTGGTTTTGGCCTACGCATGCCGTCAGCGCCAAAGCTTGGCTGGCACTGATTGCACTGGGCGTCGTGTG
>JBEANP010000217.1:0-4930 GCA_041165385.1 Pseudomonadota bacterium
CATGCAAACTGCCAGCACGACTTACGGTTTTGACGTGAAGCCGCGCTGGCCACTGGATGCCATCACACAGGTGTAATTTTGTGTAGCCGCCGTGCTTATTGAATTTCGATTTCAATAACGTTTTTGGCGGGTACTTTTTTCGCTAGCTTCAGGGTCAGCACGCCGTTTTCCAGCTTGGCTTCGCACTGCGCGGTGTCCAGCTCTTGGGGCATTTCGTAAGCCGTGCGGTAGGTGCGGGGTGCGCCCTCTTTGCTGCTGATGCGCACCACTGTGCCTTCAATGGCAATGCTCAGTTGGTCCTTGGCAATGCCGGGCATGTCCAGTGACAGGGTGAACGCGGGTTCGTCCTGTGTGTAGGTGGTGGCCGCTTGGCGGGAGCCACCGAGCGCGTCTTCCAGATAGCGCTCCAACGAGCGGCCAGCGTGGGCGTAAACGTTACGACGCAGTTGAGGTTGGGTAGCTGTAAAAAACATGGAGAACTCCTATTACACTTCGCGGCGCTCACCGTGAGCGTCGCATGCATTGAAGCTGCGCTCACTTCGTAGCAATTCAAGAGAAATTTCCCCATGTTTATTCTTTGCCGTCAGACCTTGAAAACGGGCGCGTTGGCGCTATGCAGCCTTGCTTTTGCCGCACTCAACGTGGGCGCACAAAGCCCTGAATCGGTCACCAAGCCTGCCATCAAATTGGCCATGATCGAAGGCCTGAGTGGCCCCAACGGCAACGCAGGCGAGGCCGTGTTTCGCAATCTGCAGTGGGCCGTGGAGCGTGTGAATGCACGCGGTGGCGTCAAGCTGCCAGCAGCCTCCGGTGGCAACACCCAGCTGGTGCTGGAGCGCTTTGATAGCAAGGGGCAAAGCGAAGAGGCGTTATCAGCACTGCGTTCGGCCATTGATGGCGGTGCGCGCTTTGTTTTGCAAGGTAATTCATCGGCAAATGCTGCCACGCTGATTGACGCCATTAACAAGCACAACGAGCGCGAGCCCTCCCAGCGCGTGATCTTTTTGAATTACTCAGCGGTTGACCCGTCGCTTACGAACGAGAAGTGCAGTTTTTGGCATTTTCGCTTTGACGCGCATGCCGACATGCGCATGGCAGCGCTGATGGACAGCATCAAAGAAGACAAGGCGCTCAAAAGCGTCTACTTGATCGGGCAGGACTACAGCTTTGGCCAATCGGTGCTGAAAGAGGCCAAGCGTCAATTGGCTGTGCAGCGCCCAGATGTGCAAGTTGCCGGAGAAGAGTTGCATCCCATGGCGCGCGTGAAAGACTTTTTGCCTTACGCCGTCAAGATCAAGGCCAGCGGGGCGCAAGCTGTCGTCACCGGCAACTGGGGCAATGACTTGTCGCTTTTGATCAAGGCGGCAAAAGATGCTGGCTTTGATGGCAAGTTCTACACCTTCTACGGCAACGCTCTGGGAGCGCCAGCCGCTATTGGCGATGCAGGTGTGGGCAAAGTGGTGGCGGTGGCGGATTGGTTGCCTAATGTGCAAACCGCCGGCAGCGAAGTGTTTTACAAGTCGTTTCGCACCCGCTTCCCCCAACCTGCGGACGATTACGTGCACATGCGCATGCAGCTGATGGTGGAGTCGCTGGCCCAGGCGTTGGAGGCGGCGGCCAAACGCCCAGGTGCCGTAGCACCGGGTGCTATTGATATGGTAGCTGTTGGCGCACAGCTGGAGAGGGCTAGTGTTACTTTGGGAGGCCAATCTGGGGCCATGCGGGCTGCTGACCATCAGTTTCAACAACCCTTGGTTGTGGGTGTGATGGACCGTGCGGGCACGCAGGGCGTGAAGTTTGACGTGGAAGGCTCGGGCTACGGGTTTCGGGTGGTAAAAACGATTTCGCCCGCTGCAGCTGAGCAGCCCACGACCTGCAAGATGAATCGCCCTTAGAGTCTGGCTGGGTAAGCAAAGCCGCTCAGGCTATAATCGAGTGGCTTTGCACAGTGCGGAGCGCACGAAATGTCGAAAGACGCACGTGAATGTCGAAAGACGCACGCATCTGGCAGTTCCAGCCGGGTGCGCAAGTTGAAACTAATCCAAGGAAATAAAAAATGATCGCATCCAGCATCAAAGCTACCGTTGTTAAAGACAACGCACGCAAAGTCGGTGACACCGGCTCCCCAGAAGTGCAAGTTGCACTGCTGACAGCCCGTATCAATGAGCTGACACCTCACTTCAAGACCCACGCCAAAGACCACCATGGTCGCCGCGGTTTGCTGCGCATGGTGAGCCGCCGCCGTAAGCTGTTGGATTACTTGAACGCCAAAGACCACGACCGTTACGTTGCCCTGATTGCCAAATTGGGCCTGCGTAAGTAAGTCGGAAAAAGAATGACGAACGCCTGAGTTAGGTCACTAGCTCAGGCGTTTTTTACTTCGGAGACGGCAAAAAACAGTACGAAGCTGTGTCATTCCAAAGCAATCGACCCGTCAAGCGGGTGTTTCTCTGGAATGGCATCGTGGGCTGTATTGACGAATCCGGGCTTGGGCGAGGTGGCCTACACCTTCCAAAACTATCCCAAAACTGACGGAGAAACACTATGACAATGTTCAAAAAAGTTACCAAAACCTTCCAATGGGGCAACAACACAGTCACCATGGAAACCGGCGAAATCGCACGCCAATCCACAGGCGCTGTTCTGCTGGATATGGACGGCACCGTGGTGCTGGCCACCGTGGTTGCTAAAACTGAAGGCAAGCCAGGCCAAGACTTTTTCCCACTGACCGTGGATTATCTTGAGAAGAGCTACGCCGCAGGCAAGATTCCCGGCAGCTTCTTCAAGCGCGAAGGCCGCCCCAGCGAGTTTGAAACTCTCACCAGCCGCCTGATAGACCGCCCCATTCGTCCTCTGTTTCCAGAAGGCTTCTTCAACGAAGTGCACGTGGTCATTCATACCGTGTCGTTGAACCCTGAAGTCGATGCAGATATCGCCGCCATGATCGCCGTGAGCGCAGCCTTGTCTATCAGCGGCGTGCCTTTCAATGGCCCCATTGGCGCAGCCCGCGTGGGTTACGTCAACGGCGAATACGTGTTGAACCCCGGCCAAACTGCCCGCAAAGACTCCATCATGGATCTGGTCGTTGCCGGTACCGAAGCGGCTGTGTTGATGGTCGAATCTGAAGCCCAACAACTGTCCGAAGAAATCATGCTCGGCGCCGTGGTGTTCGGCCACGCGCAAGGCAATATTGCAATCAACGCCATCCACGAGTTGGTGCGCGAAGCTGGCAAGCCGATGTGGGACTGGAAAGCTCCCGCCAAGGACGAAGCCCTGATCGCCAAGATCGACGGCCTGGCCAAAGACAAGCTGGTGGCTGCTTACCAAATTCGCAACAAGCAAGCCCGCACACAAGCGTGCCGCGCGGCTTACTCTGAAGTCATGGCTGCTCTCAAGGCAGAAGGCGCAGCGTTTGACAGCGTCGCCATCGAAGGCCTGCTGTTTGAAATCGAAGCCAAGATCGTTCGCGGTCAAATTTTGGCAGGCGAGCCTCGCATCGACGGCCGCGACACACGCACCGTGCGCGCTATCGAAATCCGCAATGGCGTGCTGCCCCGCACCCACGGCTCTGCGCTATTCACCCGCGGTGAAACACAGGCCTTGGTGGTGACCACCTTGGGTACCGAGCGTGATGCGCAGCGTATCGATGCGTTGAGCGGCGACTACGAAGACCGTTTCATGCTGCACTACAACATGCCTCCGTTCGCCACCGGCGAAACCGGTCGCGTGGGTACGCCCAAGCGCCGCGAAATCGGTCACGGCCGTTTGGCCAAGCGTGCTTTGGTGGCTTGCTTGCCATCCAAAGAAGACTTCCCCTACACCATGCGTGTGGTGTCGGAAATCACCGAGTCCAATGGTTCCTCTTCCATGGCATCGGTGTGCGGCGGCTGCCTGTCCTTGATGGACGCGGGTGTTCCTATGAAAGCGCACGTGGCCGGTATCGCCATGGGCCTGATCAAGGAAGACAACCGCTTTGCCGTGCTGACCGACATCTTGGGTGACGAAGATCACCTTGGCGATATGGACTTTAAGGTCGCCGGTACGACCAACGGCATTACCGCTTTGCAAATGGACATCAAAATCCAAGGTATCACCAAAGAAATCATGCAAGTTGCTTTGGCCCAGGCCAAAGAAGCGCGTATGCACATCCTTGGCAAAATGCAAGAAGCAATGGCACAAGCCAAGACCGAAGTGTCCAACTTCGCGCCCCGTCTGTTCACGATGAAGATCAACCCCGAGAAGATCCGTGACGTGATCGGCAAGGGCGGCTCCGTGATCCGTGCGCTGACCGAAGAAACCGGCACCCAGATCAACATCGACGAAGATGGCACCATCACCATCGCCTCGGCTGATCCCGAGAAGGCCGAATTGGCCAAGCGCCGCATCGAGCAGATCACTGCCGAAGTGGAAATTGGCAAGGTTTACGAAGGCCCGATCACCAAGATTTTGGACTTCGGTGCGTTGGTGAACCTGCTGCCCGGCAAAGACGGTCTGCTGCACATCAGCCAGATCGCCCACGAGCGCGTCGAGAAGGTTACCGACTACTTGTCCGAAGGCCAGATCGTTAAGGTCAAGGTTATGGAGACCGACGAGAAGGGCCGTATCAAGCTGTCCATGAAGGCATTGTTGGACCGTCCGGTTCACAACGGTGAGCAAGGTTAATCACGCAATTTGCTAGCAAATCGATAGCTGTCTACGTAAGTGCGACGGGCGCTATCGGCTTAAATTCCATGAAAGTCATCGAAATAACATCCTTTGGCGGCCCCGACGTTTTGCGTCTGGCCGAGCGTCCCATGCCTGTCGCGGGTGTGGGTGAGGTGTTGATTCGCGTGGCGGCCAGTGGCATCAACCGCCCCGACGTGTTGCAACGTTCGGGTGCTTACCCACCGCCACCAGGTGCCTCGGATTTGCCGGGACTGGAAGTGGCGGG
>JBEANP010000218.1:0-4887 GCA_041165385.1 Pseudomonadota bacterium
CGAGGTAATCACAGGCCCAGGCGAAATGGAACCCACGCGAATGCCGTGCTTGAACACCTGGCGGCGCACGGTCTGCACAAAGCAATTGATGGCCCACTTGGACGAGGCATACACCGGCTCCCACGGCGTTGGAAAGTGCGCTGCCAGCGAGCTGGTGACGATGATGTCGCCCACGCCGCGCTCAATCATGTGGGGCAGCACGTTGTGTACGTTTTTCATCACCACATTCACATTCAGGTTCAGCATGCGGTCGATGGCGTCCGGGTCGGCATCCACCAGATCGCCACCCACGTACAGGCCCGCGTTGGCATGAAACACATCCAGCCGCCCGGCCAGCGCCAACACCCGTGTAAGCAGAGAAGCGCACTGCTTGGCATCCAGCAAGTCCAGCACCAGCGGCAGCGCCTGGGGGCCAAGGTCGGCGCAGGCCTTGGCCAGCGCCGCTTGGTCGCGGTCCACCAGAACCACGCGGGCACCGGCTTCCACCATGGCACGGGCGCTGGCCAGGCCAATGCCAGAGGCAGCACCCGTTACTGCGGCAACCTGCTCTTGCAGAGGGAATGGTGTCAACGGCTTCATGCCGCCACCAGAACGCGGCCATTGGCGTCAAACAAATGGGCCGCGTCGCTGTCAATCTGCACGCCTACGGGGGCACCCAGATGCAGCTCGGTACGGGTGTTCAGGCGGACCACCAGTTGGGCACCACTGTCGGTGGTGACATAGATCAGGGTTTCAGCACCCAGGGCTTCGATCAGCTCGACCTTGGCTTGCACCTGGCCCTGACCTGCGGGCACCAGTGCCAGGCTCTCAGGGCGCAGCCCGATAGAGCCCAGTGCGGGCACGGCCACACCGGCCACGGTGGTGATCTGTGGCAGCTTGGCAGCCGCCATCACATTCATTTGTGGCGTGCCAATGAACTGCGCCACAAACTGGTTGGCGGGCCGGTCATACAACTCCAGCGGCGTACCTACTTGTTCAATCTTGCCGTCGCGCAGCACCACCACGCGGTCTGCCAGCGTCATGGCTTCTACCTGGTCGTGCGTCACGTAGATGGTGGTAGCACCCAGGTCGCGGTGCAGCTTGGCAATCTCGATACGCGTCTGGCCGCGCAGTGCGGCGTCCAGGTTGGAGAGCGGCTCGTCAAACAAAAACACCTTGGGCGCACGCACAATGGCGCGGCCAATGGCTACGCGCTGGCGCTGCCCGCCCGAGAGTTCTTTGGGGGTGCGCTCCAGGTAGTTGGTCAGGTTCAAAATGTTAGCCGCCCGGTCTACCTTGTCTTTGATGATGGCGGGGTCCACATTGGCCAGCTTCAAGGCAAAGCTCATGTTCTCGAACACACTCATGTGCGGGTACAAGGCGTAGCTTTGGAACACCATGGCCAAGTCGCGCTTGCTGGAAGGCAGGTGCGTGATGTCGCGGCCATCGAGGTGCAGGCTACCGCCGTCGATGCCCTCCAAGCCAGCAATCAGGCGCAAGAGTGTGGATTTTCCGCAGCCCGATGGGCCTACAAATACGACGAATTCGCCGGGCTGAATATCGAGGTCAATACCGCGAATGACATGCACGTCGCCAAATTTTTTTTCAACGCCACTGAGTTTGAGATAAGACATGAGAAAAGCTCCTGATCTTTTGAGTTTTATTACTTCACGGCACCGAAGGTCAGGCCCTGCACCAGTTGTTTTTGGCTGAACCAGCCGAACACCACGATTGGGCCGATGGCCATGAACGATGCGGCAGACAGCTTGGCCCAGAACAGGCCCTCAGGGCTGGAGTACGAGGCAATCAACGTGGCCAGCGTGCCGGCCTTGGCCGCACTAAGGTTGAGTGACCAAAACGCCTCGTTCCAGCTCAGCACCAGCGTCAGCAAGCCCGTGGATGCCAAGCCACCCATGGTGAGTGGCAGCAGCACGTGGCGGAACTCTTGCCATAGCGTGGCACCGTCCATGCGCGAGGCCTCCAAAATTTCGGCGGGGATTTCTTTCAGGTAGGAGTACAGCATCCACACCATGATGGGCAGGTTAGACAGCGTGAACACAATCACCAGGCCAGTGCGGGTGTCCAGCAGGCCACTGGTTTGCGCCATCACGTACACCGGCACCAGTGCGCCCACGGCGGGCATCATCTTGGTGGAGAGCATCCACATCAGAATGTCCTTGGTGTACTTGCCCTTGAAGAAGGCCATGGCGTAGGCCGCAGGAAAAGCCAGCGCCAGCCCCAGGATGGTGGAGGCCACGCTGGTGATCAGCGAGTTGGTGGCGTAGAGCATGTAGTCACTGCGCTCTTGCACGATATGAAAATTTTCCAACGTGGGCGTAAAGAACACCAGCGGCGGCACCGATATGGCTTGCAACTCGGTTTTGAACGCGGTCAGCACCAGCCATCCCAGCGGGAAGAACAGGACAAAAGTCACAGCCCATGCGCTAAGGGTGCGCAGCCAATGGAACCACGGAAAAGTTTTTTGTTGTGTCATGGGATGCTCACTTGTCCAGGTTTTTGCCGACCATGCGGATCAAAAAGACCGCTGCGATATTGGCCAACACGACGGCAAACATGGCGCCTGCAGAGGCCACACCAGCATCAAAGTTCAGTAGCGCTTGCTTGAAGATCAAGAAGGCCACGTTGGTGCTCGCGTCGCCCGGGCCACCACCGGTGGTGGTGTAAATCTCGGCAAATACGCTGAGCAAAAAGATCATTTCAATCATCACCACAATCGCCACCGAGCGGGCCAGGTGCGGCAGGTAGAGGTAGCGCAATTGCTGCAGGTAATTGGCACCATCCATGCGCGAGGCCTCTAGCTGCTCGCGGTTCATGCTTTGCAGCGAGGTAATAAAAATCAGCGTGGCAAACGGCAACCACTGCCATGACACGATGATGATCACACTGAACAAGGGCAAGTCCGTCAACCAGTCCACCGGCGTGGCACCAAAGAACTGCCACACCTGGGCCAGCACACCGTAGATGGGGTTCATCATCATGTGTTTCCACAGCAGCGCATTGACCGTGGGCATGACAAAGAAGGGCGAGATCAACAAGATGCGCACCAGGCCACGGCCCAAGAAGGGTTCATCGATCAGTAGCGCTATCAGCGTGCCGCCAATCACCGTGATCACAATGACACTGCCCAGCAGCAAAAGTGTGTTCATCACCGCCGTGCCAAAGGACGGGTCGGTCATGAAATAAATGTAGTTTTCTAGCCCGACAAAACCCGTCACCTCGGGCTGCATCAGGTTGTAGTTGATGACCGAGAAATACAGGGTCATCACCAACGGCACGATCATCCACAAAAACAAGGCCACAACGGCCGGTGCCAACAGGGCACGGGGAATAAAGCGACTCATACAACCACCTCGGGAAAAAGGGCGCGCGAGGGACCCCGCGCGCCTGAATGTCACCTACCGAAAGCGGGGCTTACTTGTAGTAGCCAGCCTTGGTCATTTCGCGCAGGGCCGCAGCTTGAGATGCCTTCAACGCAGCGTCCACTGTCGATTTGCCTGCCAAGGCAGCGCTCATCTGTTGGCCCACGGTGGTGCCAATGGCCTGGAACTCAGGAATTGCAGCAAACTGCACACCCACATACGGGCTCTTGGGCAAAGTGCTGTCGTTGGGGTTGGCAGAGTCAATCGCAGCTTTTTCAGCAACGGCAAACTTCGCAGCCTTCAAGAACTCAGGGTTGGCGTAGGTGCTCTTGCGGGTACCGGTAGGAACGCTGGCCCAGCCATTGGTTTTGGCTACGAGCTCGATGTATTCCTTGGAAGTAGCCCAAGTCACAAACTTGCTGGCAGCGTCCACTTTCTTGGAACCGGCTGGAATGGCCAGCGCCCATGCCCACAGCCAGTTGGCGCCTTTTTGCGTCACAGCATAAGGGCCTTGTGCAAATGCCACCTTGTCAGCCACTTTGGACTGCTTGGGGTCGGTGATGAAAGACGCTGCAATGGTGGCGTCAATCCACATACCGCACTTGCCTTCGTTGTACAGCGCCAGGATTTCGTTGAAGCTGTTGGCTGAAGAACCGGGAGGGCCGTATTTGGTCAACAGGTCCACATAGAAAGTCACTGCGTCTTTCCAAGGCTTGGATTCCAGTTGTGGCTTCCATTTCATGTCAAACCATTGCGCGCCAAAGCTATTGGCCATGGTGGACAAGAAGGCCATGTTGTCACCCCAACCTGGCTTGCCACGCAAACAGATGCCATACACGCCGTTTTTAGGATCATGAATTTTGGAGGCTGCGTCACGCACTTGCTCCCAGGTGGGGCGGTCTGCAAACTTGATGCCCGCCTTGTCGGTCAGGTCCTTGCGGTACATCAGCATGGAGCTTTCGCCATAGAAGGGCACAGCAAACATCTTGCCGTCCACACTCAGGCCGTTGCGCATGGCAGGCAGGATGTCGTCCGCGTCGTATTTCGCGTCGGTCTTGAGTTCTTGCAGCCAACCCTTTTTGCCCCAAATGGGCGTTTCGTACATGCCGATGGTCATCACGTCGAACTGGCCGCCTTTGGTGGCGATATCAGTGGTGACGCGTTGGCGCAAAACGCCTTCTTCCAGGGTGACCCACTTCAGGGTGATGCCGGGGTTGGCGGCTTCGAAGTTCTTGCCGAGCTTCTGCATTTCGATCATGTGGCCGTTATTGACCGTCGCAATAACGAGCTCTTCGGCGTGGGCGCTAATGCCGAGCGCCGATGCCACCATCGCCGCAGCCAGTGCAACGCGAGTTTTGAGTTTCATAGGGATGTCTCCTGATAGGTTAGATTGAAATGCTCTGTTCAATGCTTTATTGCATCCAGCACTGACCCATGGAAGATACTGATTCGCTCGTGCATAAACGGTACGAGCAAGACACAATTCAATATTAAATTGCATCAGACACCTAGGATTTATACCTAGACT
>JBEANP010000219.1:0-4878 GCA_041165385.1 Pseudomonadota bacterium
AAAATGTAGCATATGATGCGAATATGGTGGCCGGAAACCACCCCTGGCACACCCTGAGCCAGTTAGACGCTGGCAGCTGGCACAGCCGCGCTTTTGCGGGCGAACCGCTGCCCACACTGGAGGCCGTGGCGGCGTATTGCATCCACAACGGCTTCTTTTTGAACATCGAAATCAAGCCCACCCCCGGCACCGAATGCGAAACCGGTGAAGTGGTGGCACGCCATGCCGCACGGCTGTGGCAGTCGCAGGCCGTCAAACCCCTGCTCACCTCGTTCAGCCCGGTTGCGTTGCAAGGCGCACAGGACGCACAGCCTGAATTGCCACGCGGTCTGTTGCTGGACGCGCTGTGGACTGGCTGGGTAGAAACGGCGTTGACCTTGGGCTGCCAGGCCGTGGTGTGCAACCACGCGCTGTGGGACGCAAGCTCGGTCATGCAGGCCCAAAATGCAGGTTTTAGGACCCTGAGCTATACGGTCAACGACGAATGGGCTGCGCAACGACTGATAGCGCTGGGCACTGACGGCATCATCACCGACCGGGTGGACTTATTTCCAGCCGCGCGCTGAAAACCACTGCGCTGACGCAATCAGCAGCACCATCAGCCCATAACTGGCCATCTTGCCATCGCGGCCAAAGAACACCAGCCCGGCCAGCAGCGCCACCATACCCGCTACCATATTGATAGCTGCTTGTGCATGCTGCACGCGCGCTACAGCCCATTTTTTATTAAAAATGGGGGCTGCGTAGGCCACCACAACGCCCACCACCAACGCAGGTGCAAACAAGTTCAGCAGGTGGTTAAGCAAATCAAATGGGCCCATAGTGGGCGAGATTTTATAATCGTGGTCTAAACATATGGCAGTCTGGGCATTAGGCATTAACCACAACACCGCACCGCTGGACTTGCGCGGTCGGTTTGCGTTCGCCATGGACCAGGTGGCACCCCAGCTCAACGCCCTGCGCCAGAGCCTGGAGCGCCCGCCCGAAGCGGCCATCGTCTCCACCTGCAACCGTACCGAAATCTACTGCGCGGGCGACGAGTCCGAGCTGGAGCGCACGCTGCAATGGCTGGCCCAAAGCGGCGGCGTGTCCGCCAACGACCTGCGCAGCCACGCCTACCTGCTGGAAGACAGCCAGGTGGCGCGCCACGCCTTTCGCGTCGCCAGTGGGCTGGACAGCATGGTGCTGGGCGAGCCCCAAATTTTGGGACAACTTAAAGACGCAGTGCGCGCTGCAGATGCGGCTGGGGCATTGGGCACCACGTTGTCGCAGCTGTTTCAACGCTCGTTTGCAGTGGCCAAAGAGGTGCGCACCTCCACCGAAATTGGCGCGCACAGCATCAGCATGGCCGCTGCGGCGGTGCGTCTGGCAGGGCAATTGTTTGAAGACCTGGGCCAGGTGAAGGTGTTGTTTGTGGGCGCAGGCGAGATGATTGAGCTGTGCGCCACCCACTTTGCCGCCAAAAATCCGAAAAAAATCGCCATTGCCAACCGCACGCTAGAGCGCGGCGAAAAGCTGGCCAGCCGGTTTGGCGGCGAGGTGATGCGCCTGGCCGACTTGCCTGAGCGCCTGCACGAGTTTGACGCTGTGATCAGTTGCACCGCCAGCACCCTGCCCATCATCGGTTTGGGTGCGGTAGAGCGCGCCCTGAAAAAACGCCGCCACCGCCCCATGTTCATGGTCGATTTGGCTGTGCCACGCGACATCGAGCCTGAAGTCAAAGCGCTGGAAGATGTGTACCTCTACACCGTAGACGATCTGGCCGGCGTGGTGCAAACCGCCCAGGCCAACCGCCAGGCGGCTGTAGCCCAGGCCGAAGCCATTGTGGACGCCGGGGTGCAAAGCTTTTTGCACTGGGTAGACCAGCGCAGCGCAGTACCACTCATCCAACAACTCAACGCCCAGGCCGATGCCTGGCGTGCTACTGAGTTGGCCCGTGCCCGCAAGGCGCTGGCTAAAGGCGACAACGTGGACACGGTGCTGGAAGCCCTGTCGCGCGGGCTGACCCAGAAGATGCTGCACGGGGCTATGGCGGAGTTACATGCGGGGGACGCCCAGACGCGGGAACGGGCGAGCAGCGCGATTCAGCATTTCTTTCTTAGAAAAGAACGTTAGCTGGGGTTGCCCCCGCTCTCCCCCAGCCCCTCTCACCCCGCCGGGTTAGAGGGGGGCTTTAACAGCCCTATTTTGTTTACTCGCTCCGACCAAGACCTTACTGGCGTTGCGTACTTCACTCTCTGAACTGCACTTTTATGAAACCGTTTCTTCGCCAACAACTATCTCGCTACGCTGATCGTCAGGGGGAACTGGAGTTTTTGCTTTCGCGTGAGGACATCATGAAGGACATGGAGCAGTTCCTTAAGCTGTCGCGGGAGCACACCGATGTGTCGGCAGTGGCCAGCCGTTGGGCGCGCTACCAGCAGCGTGAGGCTGATCTAGCTACGGGCCAAGAGATGCTCGGTGGAGCAGGTGAAGATGCCGACATGGCCGAGATGGCACAGGACGAAATCAATTCTTCGATGGCCGAGATGGGCCAGCTGGAAGGCGAGCTGCAGCGCATGTTGCTGCCCAAAGACCCGGATGATGCGCGCCCCGCGTTTGTGGAAATCCGCGCAGGCACAGGCGGTGACGAGTCCGCGCTGTTTGCGGCCGACCTGGCCCGCATGTACACCCGCTATTGCGATGCCAAAGGCCTGCGCACCGAGATCATGAGCGCGTCCGAGAGCGAACTGGGGGGCTACAAAGAGGTGGTGTTGCGCATCGAGGGCAGCACCAATACCCAGGCAGGCAGCTGTGGCGCCTACGGCATGCTCAAGTTCGAATCGGGTGGCCACCGGGTGCAACGCGTGCCCGCCACCGAAACCCAAGGCCGCATCCACACCAGCGCCTGCACCATCGCCGTGCTGGCCGAGCAAGACGAGGCCGAGGCCATCAAAATCAACCCATCAGACTTGCGCATTGACACCTACCGCGCCAGCGGGGCCGGCGGCCAGCACATCAACAAGACCGACTCAGCGGTGCGTATCACGCACATCCCCACTGGTATCGTGGCCGAGTGCCAGGATGGGCGCAGCCAGCACAGCAACAAGGCACAAGCCTTGAAGGTGCTAACCGCACGTATCCACGAAAAAGACCGTTCTGAGCGCGCCGCCAAAGACGCCGCTGAGCGCAAGAGCCTGGTAGGCAGTGGCGACCGCAGCGACCGCATCCGCACCTACAACTTCCCGCAAGGGCGGCTGACCGACCACCGCATCAACCTCACGCTGTACAAGCTGCTGGGCATCATGGAAGGTGACATGGATGACGTGGTCGATGCGCTGCAAGCCTACGAGGCTGCGCAGCAGCTGGCTGCATTAGAAAACGGCCTGTAGCGCCTGTCCAGTATGCGTAAGCAGCTACTAAAAAATAGCAACTATCGATCTATATTTCATGAATATCACCCAATGCTTGCGCCACGCTATCGCTTTGGGCGTAGACCGACTGGACGCGCAACTGCTGTTGCTGCACACCCTGGGCCGCTCTGAGCATGACCGCGCCTGGCTGCTGGCCCACGACACAGACGAAGTGTCCCCCGAGTCGCAAATCCGGCTGCAGCACAGTGTGTTGCGCCGCTTGGCGGGCGAACCGGCGGCCTACATCACCGGCAGTAAAGAGTTTTATGGACTGACTCTGACTGTGGATGCACGCGTGCTGGTGCCCCGGCCAGATACTGAAACGCTGGTGGACTGGGTGCTAGAGGTGCTGGCGCACCCCGCCATTCCGGCTGAGCTGGTCGAATTCCGTGCACTGCGCGTGGTAGACCTGGGCACAGGCAGCGGCGCCATCGCCCTGGCCCTGAAACACACCCGCCCCGACCTAGACGTACACGCCGTGGACTACAGCACCGACGCGCTGGCCGTGGCACAGGCGAACGCGCTGCGTTTAGGACTGGAGGTGCATTTCAGCCAAGGTTCATGGCTCAGTGGCCTGCCGTGCGGGCTAAATCAGCCGCCTGCAATAGATAAATTTAACGTCATTGTCTCCAATCCGCCCTACATCGCAGCGTTTGACGAACATCTTGCCGCACTCGTGCACGAGCCCTTGCAGGCGCTGGCCAGCGGCACGGATGGCCTGGATGACATTCGCCAAATCATTGCGCAAGCCCCCCATCATCTGAGCACTGGCGGTTGGCTGCTGCTGGAGCATGGCTACAACCAAGCTGAAAAAGTGCGCAGCCTGCTCAGCGCTGCAGGCTTTGCCCAAGTGCAGTCGCGCAAGGACTTGGCGGGGATAGAGCGGTGTTCCGGCGGGCGGTGGCACTGAAATGAAAATTGCACTGATAGGTGGCGGAATGGTGGGCCAGTGCTTTGCGCAGGCGTTTGCCGTGCACGGCATGACAGTCGGCTGGGTGTGGGATGTAAAGCCCACCCCGGAGTTGCATCAATGTGCGCGGTCCATCAGCGCCAGCGTTCACACCCACGCAGGGCCGTGGCTGTCAGAGGCAGACTGGGTTTTCAGCGCTGTATTCGGCTCTGCGGCGTTTGAGGTAGCCGAGAAGGCCGTGCAACACATGCGCACCGGCGCAAGTTTTGTCGATATGACCACCGCAGACCCCATCGATATGGAGAAAGCCGCCGCGTTATTTGAAAACCATGGCATGACCTTTGTAGATGTCGCCATCACGGGCGCAGTCCAGCTGCACGGTGCCAAAACACCCTTGCTGTGCGCGGGTGAAAAAGCTGCTGAAGTGGCCGCGCTATTCACGCGCTTGGGAACGCCCATCCAAGTGGTGGGGCACAAGCCCGGCGACGCCGCTGCACTGAAGTTGCTGCGCAGCATTTTTACCAAAGGCCTGGAGGCGCTGTCGATCGAATGCCTGCTGACGGCGGAAAAGCGTGG
>JBEANP010000220.1:0-4876 GCA_041165385.1 Pseudomonadota bacterium
ACGGGGCACTGGATCATTTGTGCCACCCATGGGGCCATGTACAGCCCGCAAACAGGCCATTGCAGCGCCGGGCCTTGCCAGGGTGGCTTGGTCAAGATTGTCCTCACCGAAGTCGATGGTGTGGTGCACTGGCATACTGCCCACAACCTAAAATCTGTAATTTTCTAAATATCTTGGAACCAAATATGCTTGAAGCCCCCGTGGATACTGCGCAGGCAGCTATCAAAAATGAAGCAACGTTGCATGATGCTTCTGCTGTTAATTGGGAGCGCTCGATCTTGGAAAAGCTAGCCATGTCCGCTTTGGACGAACAACGCACTGCCCGCCGCTGGCGTAACGGCATCCGCTTGGCTTGGTTGGTGTTCTTCACTGTCTTGGTGTGGTTTGGTGTTGAACGGGGAAGTTCCACCACCAACGTAACCACGCCGCATACCGCTGTGGTGGAGATCAAGGGCGAAATTGCAGCCGGTGGAGAAGCAAGCGCGGAGTTGATTGTGGCCGCCATGCGCGCTGCGTTTGAAGACCAAGGTGCGCAAGCCGTGGTGCTGCTAATTAATTCCCCCGGTGGCAGCCCAGTGCAGGCTGGCATCATCAACGACGAAATCATTCGCCTCAAAACCAAACACAACAAGCCGGTTTACGCCGTGGTGGAGGAAACCTGTGCCTCGGCTGCGTACTACATTGCCGTGGGCGCGGACAAAATTTTTGTAGACAAGGCCAGCATCGTGGGCAGTATCGGGGTGCTGATGGACGGCTTTGGGTTCACTGGTTTGATGGACAAACTTGGCGTGGAGCGCCGCTTGATGACGGCTGGTGAAAATAAGGGTTTTATGGACCCGTTCAGCCCACAAACCGACAAACAACGCCAGTTTGCACAAGCGATGCTGGACCAAATTCATCGGCAATTCATTGGTGTGGTGAAGGCGGGCCGTGGTGCGCGCCTGAAAGAGACTCCAGAAACATTTAGCGGTCTGTTTTGGACCGGCCAGCAAGCCGTGGAAATGGGGCTAGCAGACCAGTTGGGTAGTTTGGACTTCGTTGCCCGTGAGGTGATAAAGGCCGAAGAAATTATCGATTACACCCGCCGTGACAATGTTGCCGAGCGGTTGGTGAAACGCTTTGGTGCCTCTATCGGCCAGGGTGCTGCGCTCACGCTCAAATCCATTCCTGCAATGCGTTGAGGGTGGCTGGCCACTTAAAGCTTTTTATCGTCCGATGGCAAATACAGTGGGCGTGGAATTGTCTAGCGTCCACGCCCTTTGCTTCCAGTTTTTCACCAGTTCGCTGTGGCAGCGTGCGTTGTCCAACGTTAAGCCACTGGCCGTTGCCAGCCGGGTGTTGGGCTGCAGGCTTTGCAACAACGTTTGCAGCAGTGCTGCATTGCGATAAGGCGTTTCGATAAACAACTGGGTTTGCCCGGTTTTTAGTGCCAGAGATTCCAACTCGCGAATGCGCTTGGCGCGTTCATCCGGAGCGGTCGGTACATAGCCCACAAAAGCGAAGTTTTGCCCGTTCAAACCACTGGCCGCCAAGGCCAGTAGCAGTGATACCGGCCCAACCAACGGCACCACTTTTATACCTAAATCATGGGCTGCACGCACCACCGAGGAGCCCGGGTCTGCCACGGCGGGCATACCCGCTTCGCTAACCAAACCCATGTTGTGGCCGTCTAACGCAGGAAGCAGCAGGTGTTTGGCGTCAAAGCCACCCTGATGATCGCCTTTTTTATGCACATCGCGCGGCAGTTCTTGCAGTTGCATGGACTGCAGCGCTGTGCTCAGGGGGTGAATGTCGGACACACGTTTGAGGTATGCGCGGGTCGATTTGGCGTTTTCGCAAACCCAGTGCTGTAGGGATGCAGCCACCTGAATGGTGCCGTCGGGCATCGATTGCTCTAGCGGGCTTTGGGTGCTGCAGCCAAAGTCTAGCGGGGCGGGCACCAAATACAAAACCCCTAAGGTGACCTTTGCGCCCCGGGATGCTTCGGCGGCGCTCATCTTGTACCTCCCAGTAAAGTTATACCGGCCGCGCGCAGCATGCGGCTGGTGCGAATCAGGGGTAAGCCGACCAGCGCGGTCGGGTCGTCGCTGTCGATGCGTTCCAGTAGGGCAATTCCCAACCCTTCACTCTTAGCGCTGCCCGCGCAGTCGTAGGGCAGTTCCGTCAGCAGGTAATGTTCAATGTCAGCGTCTGTCAAGTCGCGAAACGTGACTTTGACGGGGGCTAGATCGTGTTGCTCGAAGCCACTTTGCGCGCACACCACAGCCACTGCGGTTTGAAAAATAACGATTTTGCCGCGCATGCGCTGCAATTGCGCTACTGCGTTCTGGTGATTACCGGGCTTGCCCAGTGATTCTCCATCCAGGTCAGCCACTTGGTCCGACCCGATCACGACACAGTCAGGGAAGCGCGCTGCCACCGCCCGTGCCTTGGCCAATGCCAGCCGTTGGGCCAGGTCGGCAGGGCGCTCGCCGGGCAGCGACGTCTCGTCCACGTGGGGCGATTGCACGGAGAAAGGAATGCGCAAGCGCCCCAGCAATTCGCGCCGGTAGATGGAAGTGGAGCCCAAAATCAGGTTTCTGTGGTGGGTATCTGTCATGGCCTGATTCTCTTACACTGAGAGCATGAAACATGAATTTGCAGCTCGAACCCTGAATGTCGTCGCTTTTGCCGCGAATAACGAAAGCCACACCGGTGACGAACGATTGGCCCATTTCGGGCGTTTGATGGACGAATCCCAAGGCCTCGGCGGTGAAACGCTGGTGGCTTATTCGCTGCAAGGCAGCTTTCAGTCGGATGCAGCAGGCAAAGACGAACCGTGGCTGCATTTGGCGGCGAACGCCACACTGTCAATGGTGTGCCAGCGTTGTTTGGGGCCAGTAGATGTGCCCATAGGCTTCGAGCGGGACTTCCGTTTTGTTGCCACGGAGGAACTGGCGGAGGTGGAAGACGAAGAGTCGGAAGAGGACGTGCTGGTGCTGTCCAAATCGTTTAATTTATTGGAGCTAATTGAAGACGAATTGCTGATGGCGATGCCCCCGGTGCCCAAGCATGAAATTTGCCCTAAGCCCGTAAAACTGCAGGCAGTTGATGCTGCTTTTGAAGAACAGCCTGGTGAAAAGCCCAACCCGTTTGCAATGTTGGAGCAACTCAAAAAGAAGGATGCTGGATAATTGTCTCTGGTTGGGCTATAATTTGAGGCTCTGCGCACCACGATGGATGTGCATTTTTCTAACCCACCAAGTGTTGCCACCCTGTGCAGCACTACTTGCTCAGGAGCCTGACATGGCCGTCCAACAGAACAAAAAATCTCCTTCCAAGCGCGGTATGCACCGTTCGCACAATGCTCTGGTTGTTCCAGGTATTGCGGTTGAGTCGACCACTGGCGAAACCCATTTGCGCCATCACATCAGCCCCACCGGTTTTTACCGTGGCCGCAAAGTGCTGAAGACCAAGTCAGAAGCCTAACCCGCACATTTCATACAAAGCCCGAAGCTGCCAAAACGGTAGCTTCGGGCTTTTGTCATTAGTGGCCCTTGCTTGAGCTTGCACATGATTACTATCGCCGTTGACTGTATGGGGGGCGACCATGGCCCCAAGGTTACTTTGCCTGCATGCCAGCAGTTTTTGGATCAGCACGCCGATGCTGCGCTAGTGATTGTGGGCTTGGCCGATGCCTTGAAAAATTTCTCGCATCCGCGGGCTACTTTGGTTGTTGTGACCGAAGTGGTGACCATGGATGACCCGTTGGAAATTGCCTTGCGCCGCAAAAAAGATTCGTCCATGCGGGTTGCTATTCAGCATGTAAAAGATGGCGTGGCGCAGGCTGCGGTGTCTGCTGGCAATACGGGCGCACTGATGGCGATTTCGCGCTATGTCCTCAAAACTTTGGACGGTATTGAGCGCCCCGCCATTGCCGGCCAGATTCCCAACGCTTCTGGTGGGGCAACGACTGTGCTTGACCTAGGTGCTAATGTGGATTGCACGGCACAGCACTTATTGCAGTTTGCAGTGATGGGCTCCGCGTTGGTGTCTGTGCTTAAAAACGAAGAATCACCATCTGTGGGCTTGCTCAATATTGGCGAGGAAGTCATTAAAGGTAACGAAGTGATAAAAAAAGCGGGCGATTTGCTTCGATCTGCTGCTAAATCGGGTGACTTGAACTTTGTTGGCAATGTCGAAGGTAACGATATTTTTAAAGGCCATGTGGACATAGTGGTTTGCGATGGCTTTGTGGGTAATGTGGCCTTGAAGACTAGCGAGGGCCTGGCCACAATGATCGGTGGCTTCCTGAAGGCTGAGTTTTCACGCAATATCCTGACCAAAATTGCAGCCATTGGTGCGTATTCGGTGCTAACTGCGCTTAAAAATCGCGTTGATCACCGTAGGTACAACGGTGCAGCACTGTTGGGCCTACGTGGCTTGGTATTTAAGAGTCATGGCTCTGCCGATGTCTTGGCTTTTTCCAACGCCTTGAACCGGGCGTATGATGCAGCCCGAAACAACTTGCTGGACCGCGTTCGGGTTCGCATTGCCCACGCTGCGCCTTTGTTGGCCGCTGAGACGGTGCAATAGCCTGAGCGACTGTCGCGCCGACTATTCATGAGACGTTATTCCCGCATTACAGGTACAGGCAGTTATTTGCCACCCCGCCGTTTGAGCAATGCCGACCTGGTCGCCCAGTTGGCCGTCACAGGCGTAGAGTCTTCCGACGAGTGGATTGTGGAACGCACCGGGATCAAGGCGCGGCACTTTGCGGATGATGGTGTATTCACCAGTGATTTGGCCTTGGAGGCTTGCAAAAATGCGCTTGCTGCGGCAGGTCGTGTGCCTGCCGACATCGACTTGATCATCGTTGCAACATCCACGCCTGACA
>JBEANP010000221.1:0-4788 GCA_041165385.1 Pseudomonadota bacterium
GGATGGCAACGTAGTGAATGTGCTCGTTGGTGGGGTGGGTATGGCTTTGGCCGTAGTGGGCCAGTAGCTGGTCAACACGGCGATTGCTGGGCGTGGAAGCGGTGTGCATGGGTGTCTCTTGTCGTGGTTATATGGAATATCAGGAACGGTAACGGGCAATGGCACGCTGGTCAATCTGCTGCGCAAGCCACCACACCCAGCGGCCTTCAAACGTCAGCGGCCCCCAGTTGCCAATGGCGTAGCGGTTGCCACAAGACTGTGTAGTCAGGCCGCTAAGGGGGGTAGGGGCTGGGGCGGCTTGCGGTGGCTGGCCTGCAACGGTGGCGGTTACTTTGGCCGCCAAAGTCGATTCCACTCCCGACCCTATTGCTGTACCTATTTCCGTGTTGATGACCCACACCTGGGCGTGGCTGGTGGAGCGTTGGTGGGCGTCCACGGCAATGCCGCCATGGGAGTCCATGGCCAAACCACTGTCTGTCACCCAGGACGCTGCCTGCGATATCCCGGCATACAGCGGCACATCGCAGGCCAAAGCGGCACCACAGCCCAGCATGACAGCGTTGCCGTCTAGCGCCGTTGCGGTGTCTTGCAACACGGTGATTTGACTCTTTTTAAGGGCCCGCACGATGCGCTGGCGCATAGGCGCTGGCGCGTAGTGCCCCACCTCTTGCAGGCCAGCCACCAGCGTGACCGACGCAGTGGGCAGCACATGGCGCGCCGCCATGACCAGGCTGACGGCCAGTGCGCCTTCCCCTAGCACTGCAATGCGCAGGGCGCGCTGGCTGCCCATCTCTACCACCTGGGGCCACAGCGCCGTAAAAGATTCTGCAGGCAGCGCAAACAGGGCGTGCTTGCGGGCTCCGGGCAGGGTGCTCTCTAGCGTGGCGCGGTTGTGGTGCGGCCCGGTGTCTACCGACAGCAGGTCGTAATGCACGCTGCTGCCATCGTCCAGCTGTACCGTGTTGGCCTGCGCATCCAGCGCGGTCACGGTGCGCTGCAACCAGCGCACACCAGCGCGGCGCACCATGGGTTCCAGCGCAATGCGGCAGTCGTCCAGCGCGGTCAAGCCCGCCACCACGTTGGGCAGGCAGTTGGCAATCACCGGGTGAGCGTGGGGCGCAATCAGCGTCACCGTGGCACCCACCAAAGGGTGCTTGGCAAGGTGGCCTAGCAGGCGCAAATGGGCAGTCCCGGCACCCAACAAGAGAATGTCACGGGGGCGGTAGCCCAATTGCTGCGCATCGGGAAAAGGTGAGGAGTCCAGCGCGTTGGCTAAAGCGGTCGTCATGCACTGATTGTTTCATGAGAGCGGGGCGGTCCACATCGACTTAGTGCCGCCGCCAGTCGTGGAACCTGCGCACCCATGCCAGCAGCGTGTGGGGCTGGTGGTTGCGCTTCCACTCGCCAGCGGCGTATTTGTTGGCCTCGGACAGCGTGGGGTAGGTGTGGATGGTGCCCAGAATTTTGTTCAGCCCCAAGCCGTGCTTCATGGCCAGCACGTATTCCGCCAGCAGGTCGGCAGCATGGGTGCCCACGATGGTCACGCCCAGTATGGAGTCCTTGCCCGGCACGGTTAGCACTTTCACAAAGCCGTGGGTGGGGTGGCCGGCACCTTCGTCGCAAATCTGGCGATCCAGGTCGTCGATGTCGTACTTCGTGACTTCAAAAGCAATGCCTTGCGCGTTGGCGTCCTGCTCGTTCAGGCCCACACGGGCCACTTCTGGGTCGATGAAGGTGGCCGATGGAATAACGGAGTAGTCGGCTTTGAATAGCTTGAAATCGCCAAACAGCGCATTCACCGCCGCGTACCACGCCTGGTGCGCTGCCACATGGGTGAACTGGTAGGGCCCAGCCACATCGCCAGCGGCATAAATGTTGGGGTAAATGGTTTGCAGGTAGTCGTTGGTCTGCACCGTTTTGTCGGTGGGAATGCCCAGTTCTTCAAGCCCGTAACCACTTAAACGCGCGCTGCGGCCTACGGCGCACAGCAGCTGGTCGAAGGGGACGCGTTTCTCAACGCCTGCGTGTTCAACGATGAGCACCCCGCCTCCGCTTTCACCAACTCCGGTTCCCGCTGCGCTTGTCGAAGCGTCTTCGGCCAACTCAGACTGAACGGGTTGGGTTGGGGTTTTTTCCACCCGAAGGGCCTTGTGCCAGGTCAGCACTTGCACGCCATCGGCCTGCAGTGCGGCGGCGGCCAGCGCTGACACCTCCATGTCTTCGCGCGCCATGATGCGCGCGCCCATCTCTATCTGCGTGACCTGCGAGCCCAGCCGGGCAAAGGCTTGCGACAGTTCGCAACCAATGGGCCCGCCGCCCAGCACCACCAAGCGCTTGGGCACAGCGTCCAACTGGGCGAAGGTGTCCCATAAGGTGTCGCTGGTGACATAGCCTACTTCTTCCAAGCCCGGCAGCGCGGGCACAAAGGGGCGGGCACCGGCGGCAATCACAATTGCGCGGGTGGTCAGACGCACTATTTGGGGCGGGGCACCGTCCACTGCATCTGCGCCAAGGTTGAGGGTGATTTCCACCGTCCAGGGGTTCATAATTTTGGCGTAACCCTGCAGCACCTCGACGCCCAGCTCGGCATAGCGCTCCACGCTGTCGTGGGGGGCTATTGCCTTAATCACCTCGCGCACTCTTTGCATCACTTTTTTGAATGAAATATGGCGGTGGCGCCTGTCCTCATTAGGTTTTGTGCTATTTAAACCATAGCGTTCTGCATGGTGCATCTGGTGCGCTAGCTTGGCGCTTTTGATCAGGGCCTTGCTGGGAACGCAGCCGTAGTTCAGGCAGTCGCCGCCCATTTTGTGGGCCTCTACCAACGTTACTTTCGCCTTAACGGCTGCGGCAATGTAGGCCGACACCAGCCCGCCCGCGCCGCCGCCAATCACGATCAGGTTGCGGTCGAACGAAGTGGGGCGCACGGCGTTCCAGCGGGCGTAGACCTTGCGCTTTTGAATGAAATTCACCACCGCTTTGGCCAGCAAGGGGAACAAGCCCAGCAGCACAAATGCCCCTAGCAGCCCAGGGCTGATCACGTCTTTGAGTGCGGTGATACCGGCCAGCTGGGTGCCCGCATTCACATAGACCGCCGTCCCCGCCAGCATGCCCAGCTGGCTGATCCAATAGAAAGTGCGTGCCCGCATAGTGGTCAGACCCATGGCCACGTTGATAACAAAAAATGGCACCACCGGAATCAGCCGCAGGCTAAACAGGTAGAGTGCGCCATCGCGCGCGACGCCTTGGTTGATGTCGTCCAGGCGGCTGGCAAAGCGGGCTTGCACCCAGTCACGCAGCACATAGCGCGCCACCCATAACGACACCGTAGCCCCAATGCTGGATGCAAACGACACCAACAGTAGCCCCCAGCCAAAACCAAACACGCCACCCCCCGCCAAAGTAAGCAACGCAGCCCCCGGCAATGACAGCGATGCCACCGCTACATACACACCAAAAAAGGTCAGCCGCACTGCCCAAGGGTCGGCAGCGTACTGCGCCGCAAAACTGGCTTGGCTTGCTTTAAGGTAGTCCAGGCTGGCAAAGCGGCCCAGGTCCAGCACAAAGAACAGGGCTACGCCTGCCAGCAAAGCGGCCACGAGCAAAAACTTTTTGGGTGTCATGGCGGGGGTTCCGGGGTTCGGCGTCAGGTGGACGGTTTTGAGAACGTATGCCATCCCCACACGATGCGGGTGGCGGTGGTGAAGGCGCACAGGGCGGCAAACGTATAGGCCAGCAAGCCAAACTGCGCGGGCCACAGACACATCGCCGCAAAAAACGCCAGCGTTTCAGTAGCCTCGGTCAAACCGCCTAAAAAGTAAAACGATTTATCGGGATAGTCCAAGCTGGCCAAACCCTGTTTGGCGGCCAGTACCGCAAACGCTAAAAAACTGGTGCCAGTGCCAATAAACGCCGCCAACAGCACGGCAGCAGGCAGGCCGTTGTCGGCAGGGTTGGCCACTGCAAAGGCCAGCGGAATGCTGGCGTAAAACAAAAAGTCCAGCGTGATGTCTAAAAAACCGCCCGCGTCGGTGGGGCTGGTTTGGCGTGCCACCGCACCATCGAGTCCATCGCAAAATCTAGAGAAAAATACGGCTATAGCCCCCGCCATGTAAGCGTGGCTAGCTATCAAAATTGCAGCAATCAGGCCCGTGCCAAACCCTACCAGTGTGATTGTGTTGGCCCCGACACCTGCGCGGACTAACCCGTGGGCAGCGGCTTGCAGGGGTAGGCGAATTAGGGCGGTGGCGTAGCGGTCTAGCATGGTGGGCTGAACTCAAGGTAAAAGCTCGGCCACACTGTCCCACACCTCGGGGGCGAGGCGCCCCTCATAACGGGCAATGACTTTGCCTTGGGGATTGACCAGAAGCGTTACTGGCAGACGCGCCGTAGGGGGCATGTCCGCACGCTGGTGCACGCTCACCCAGTTGTTGCCCATGTTTTGGGTGAGGCCCATGGCTGCGTCGTAAGCCAGCCAGTCTTCTGTTTTTCGGTCGATGTTGGCGCTTACCAGAACAAACGGTTTGTTAGCCCAGCCGCGCAGGTTGGAGCGCAGCTCTGGCAGGCTGTCGCGGCATACCGCGCAACTGGTAGTCCAAATAAAGACCACCGCAACTTTGCCCTGGGCTTGGGCCATGCTGAAGGGCTGACCCTTGGCATCAGTGGCGGCAAGCTGCAAGGTAGAGCCAACGGCCAGAGCCAGTGGCGTAGCCTGCGCGAATGCGGCAACGCTACAACCCATCAATGCGCCCAGCGCCAAGTTTTTCAATATACGGACCCACCAGGAAG
>JBEANP010000222.1:0-4786 GCA_041165385.1 Pseudomonadota bacterium
TCAAGGGCATGCCGCCCAAACTCACCAGCGACAACGGCGAGTTTGTGGTGCTTCGACCATTGGCTTATGTGGCCGAGAAAGACCTGATCCGTTGGGCCGAGCACCGCCAGTACCCCATCATCCCGTGCACCCTGTGTGGCAGCCAGGAGAATCTGCAACGCGTGCAGATTGGCAAGATGCTGCGCGACTGGGAAAAACAATACCCTGGCCGCACCGAGACCATGCTCACAGCGCTGCAAAACGTGGTGCCATCGCACCTGATGGATGGCAAGCTGTTTGACTTCAAAGGCGTCACGTCTACCGGCATTGAAGACGACAACGGCGACAAAGCCTTCGATGACGAAGAGCTACCCGCTGCACCCACGTTGGGCATACCCGGCTTGCAGGTGGTCACGCTATGACCACCGCAGTGGCTGCCAAACGCTGGGTCACTGGCTTGGTGGTGGCCGCGGCATGTGCGGTGCTTTCAGGTTGCGCTCTGCCGCGCATGATTGACACCGACGTGCAAAGCTTTGCCGCCGCCAACCCCATTGCGCCGGGCGCCACTTACCGGTTTGAGCGCCTTCCCTCCCAGCTATCGCAGGCATCGCGCCATGACACGGTCGAGGCCATGGCCGATGCATCGTTGGCCAAGGTGGGGATGGTACGCAACGATGCACAGGCCCGCTACAGCGTGCAAGTGGAGCTGGGAGTGGTGCAGTTTTACCCGGAGCCGCGGCTGCCCATGATTCATGAGCGACCCTGGCGCACCGCAGACGGCAAAGTGGTTTACCCACCCATGCGCATGGTGCTACCTGAGCCGCCTTGGTACAGCTATACGGTGCACTTGTTGATGCGCGAAGTTGCCACGGCGCAAGTGGCTTACGAAACCACTGCCAACTTTCAAGGCCCCTGGTCTGACGGCGGCAACTTGGTGCCCATCGTTATAGACGCAGCACTGCAGGGCTTCCCCACGCCCCCTACCGGACCGCGCAAAGTGCTCACCGAGTTGATTCCACGCGAGGCAAGTCCGCAATGATGGCCACCCGCATCATTGCGGTGCGGCATGGTGAGACGGCATGGAATGTGGACACCCGCATTCAGGGCCAACTCGACATTGCGCTCAATGACAAAGGCCGCTGGCAAGCCCAACGCGCAGGGCTGGCATTGGCCGATGAGCACATCGACCGTATTTATTCCAGTGATCTGATGCGTGCCCACGCCACAGCACAAGCCATTGCCGAGCACACCAGCCACCCGGCAGCCCGCCAAGTGCACTTACACACCGGTTTACGCGAGCGTGGCTTTGGCACCTTCGAGGGCCAGACGTGGGTCGACATCGAAACCAACTGGCCAGAAGAGTCACGCCGCTGGCGCTTGCGAGACCCGCACTTTGCACCGCCGGGTGGCGAAACGCCGCTGCAATTGCGCGAACGTGTTGCCCGTACAGTGAACGAACTTGCCGCTCAACACCTGGATGAACAAATTGTGTTGGTGGCGCATGGCGGAGTCATGGATGTGCTGTACCGCCTGGCCACCCAGCAAGACATTGGTGCGCCGCGCACCTGGGAACTGGGCAACGCAGCTATCAATCGCCTACTGTGGACACCGGATGCACTCACATTGGTGGGCTGGGCCGACACGCGGCATTTTGACGACGGTGCCCTCGACGAAATTGGCGCCTAGAGCGAGTGCTTAAGCCGCGCAATCAACCCACTAATTCTGGTGCAGGATTGTTAGGCGGCGTTACACCCAGATGCCGATACGCCGCAAGTGTGGCAATGCGTCCACGCGGTGTGCGCTGCAAATAACCCTGTTGAATGAGATACGGCTCGATCACATCTTCAATAGTTTCGCGCTCTTCACCAATACTGGCCGCAATGTTGTCCAGCCCCACGGGGCCACCGTCAAAACGGTGAATCACGGCCTCAAGTAGTTTGCGGTCCATCAGGTCGAGGCCCTGTGGGTCCACGTCCAGCATGGCCAATGCCCGGTTGGCAATATCCAGCGTGATGGTACCGTCGCCTTTTACATCGGCGTAATCACGCACGCGACGCAATAGGCGGTTGGCAATGCGTGGCGTGCCACGTGAACGACGGGCGATCTCAAAACCACCGTCCGGGTCCATGGGCACATTGAGCAGGCCCGCGCTGCGCTTGACAATTCGCCCCAGCTCTTCTGACGTATAAAACTCCAACCGAGCCACGATGCCAAAACGATCGCGCAACGGGTTGGTCAACATGCCTGCGCGGGTGGTGGCACCCACCAGAGTGAAAGGCTGCAAATCGAGCTTGATTGAGCGTGCCGCCGGACCTTCACCAATCATGATGTCGATCTTGTAGTCTTCGAGCGCGGGGTACAAAATTTCTTCTACTACCGGGCTGAGTCGATGGATTTCGTCAATAAAAAGAACGTCGTTCTTCTCAAGGTTGGTCAACAGCGCAGCCAAGTCTTTAGGCTTTTCCAGCACCGGTCCGCTGGTCTGGCGCAAATTGACGCCCAGCTCGTGCGCAATGATGTGGCTTAGCGTGGTTTTTCCCAGCCCGGGCGGGCCAAAGAGCAGCACATGGTCCAACGCCTCAGAGCGTTTTTTAGCCGCTTCAATGAAAATTTCTAGTTGCTCCCGCACCTTGACTTGGCCCACATATTCGTCAAGCAGCTTGGGGCGCAGAGCACGTTCTATGGCCTCTTCGCTGGGGTTGACGGGGGCGGCAGACACCATGCGCGGGGCAGGTGCGGGGGAAAAATTGTCGGTCTGGATAGTCACCTGCGCACTATAGCGCGGGGCCAGCCAGAAATGGCGCCCAGCTCAAGTCGCATACAGTTTTGGCCGACAAAGAAATTGTTTTTCAGAACCTGGGTGCCACACTGCCGGGCCATGCAGCCGAAATAACCGGCCGGTGCGTGCGGCGCAGTAGTCCATGATGTGAGGCTCTATTTGGCCAGCGCCTTCAGCGCCAGCTTGATGCCCTCACTCACACCCACATCCGCAGGCAGGGCTTTGAGTGCGAGAGCGGCTTCTTTGTCGCTGTAGCCCAGGGCGATCAGCGCTTGCAGAATGTCGGCTTGCGCATCGCTGGCGCCACCGGACGGAGCGCCAATGTCTGCTCCCAGCTTTCCTTTAAGCTCCAGCAGCAAGCGCTCGGCAGTTTTCTTGCCGATGCCCGGCACTTTGATTAAGCGCCCGGCTTCTTGCAGGGTGACTGCTTGTGCCAAATCGCCAACGCCCATGCCCGAGAGCACCGATAGCGCCGTGCGCGGCCCCACACCGGAGATTTTGATCAGCTCTCGAAACGCTTCGCGCTCGGTAGCGTTGCCAAAGCCGTACAGCAGCTGCGCGTCTTCACGCACCACAAAGTGGGTCAGCAGGCTGACTTTTTGGCCCTCGGCGGGTAGGTTGTAGAAGGTGCTCATGGGCACCAGCACCTCGTAGCCCACTCCGCCGCAATCCACAATCACTTGCGGCGGGTTTTTGTCGCTGAGGATGCCTGTGAGTTTGCCGATCATTTGTGCCTATCATGCGGGTTGTCGTTTAAGGAATTATCAGCTTGATTCTCCGCCACACTTTTGCCCCCCTGAATAACACCCGCCTGTCGCATCTGTGCGGCCCCACCGACGAACATTTGCGCACGATTGAGATTGCGCTGGACGTGCGCGTGGCCCACAGGCACGAGCAATTCAAAGTGGAAGGCCCCAAGGCCAAGGCCCAGCGCGCCATGGACATGCTGCAAGCGCTGTACGAAATGGCTGCCCGCCCGATACCGCCTGCCACGGTGCAGCTCATGCTCAGTGGCGACGGCTCTGCCGACGCAGCCGACGGCCCCGCACTGGCCACCCGCCGCGCCGACCTCAAGCCCCGCACCCAAAACCAGGCCGTGTACCTGGACAACATTGCCGAGTTCGACATCACTTTTGGTATTGGCCCGGCAGGCACCGGCAAGACCTATCTGGCGGTGGCCGCTGCGGTGGACGCTTTGAGCCGCAGCGCCGTGCAGCGCATTGTGCTCACCCGCCCGGCGGTGGAGGCCGGTGAACGCTTGGGCTTTTTGCCAGGTGATTTGAACCAGAAGGTGGACCCGTATCTGCGCCCGTTGTACGACGCGTTGTACGACCTGATGGGCTACGACCAGGTGCACAAAGCCTTTGAGCGCCAACAGCTGGAAATCGCGCCGTTGGCCTTTATGCGCGGGCGCACGCTGAACAACGCGTTTGTGATTCTGGACGAGGCGCAAAACACCACGCCCGAGCAAATGAAGATGTTTCTCACCCGCGTGGGCTTTGGCACCAAGACGGTGATTACCGGCGACCTGACCCAGATTGATCTGGCCAAAACGCAGCTCAGCGGGCTGGTAGAGGCCGAGCGCGTGTTGCGCCGCACGCCGGGCATTGCCATCACGCGCCTGACCAGTGTTGACATTGTGCGCCACCCGCTGGTGGCCCGCATTGTGGATGCGTACGAGGCCGCGCGCTTTGAAGATGCCACCGCCGCCCTGGCCGTGCCCGAGCCAGAACCCGAACTGCCCCGCGTGGGGCTGCCGAAAACCCGAACACCGAAAGCCCGCTGATGCTGCCCGAACTCACCCTCTCCCTGCAATTTGGCAAGATCAAAGACGCCGACAAACACCGCGCCGCCCTCGCCCGCCACAAGGTAACCCGCTGGATACGCAACACGCTGGAGGTAGATGGCGAAATCACCGTGCGCATCGTGGATGCGCTTGAGGGCCAAACCCTGAACCGCGACTACCGCCAAAAAGACTACGCCACCAACGTGCTGACGTTTGATTACACGCAAGAGCCCTTGGTCACC
>JBEANP010000223.1:0-4755 GCA_041165385.1 Pseudomonadota bacterium
CCAAAGTGGGGGTGGACCCTAAGAAAGTGAATTATGTGGCCTTCCGTGGCGGCGGTGAAGCCACTGCGGCTATTTTGGGTGGCAACGTCACAGTGGGCGGCAGCGGCTACAGCGAATTTGCGGAATACATCAACGCGGGCAAGATGCGTGCTATCGGCGTTACTTCTGAAAAACGCCTGCCCGGTATCAACGTGCCCACCATGAAAGAAATGGGCTATGACGTGGTGTTGGGCAACTGGCGTGCGGTGTACGGTGCCCCTGGCATTACCGCAGAGCAACGGGCTGCGTTGACCGACCTCATCGTAAAAGCTACCAAGTCGGCATCGTGGGAAGAGGCCCTCAAAAAGAACGCTTGGACCCCTGCACTGCTCACCGGCAAAGCGTTTGATGACTTTGTGGACAACGAGTTCTCCAGCCTGCGTGGCGTGATGCATTTGTCTGGAATGCTGGGATGAGCCAAGCGCTACGCCAACTCCAACAAACAGCTGTCGGGGCCGGCGTAGTGCTGATCGCCCTAGGGCTGGGGGCTGGGGCTTCCATGATTCCTTCCGAGGCTGGCTATGCCGGCGTCGGCCCCAATTTTCTGCCGTGGGTGGTATCGATCGCGCTGCTGATTTGCGGCGGCTTTCTGGTCTACGAAGCTCGCACCGGAGGCTTCAGAGACCTGGAAGGTCAGGACGATGAAAAACCGTACTGGCCCGGTTTCATTTGGATGTCTACCGCCTTGCTGCTTAACGCGGCACTCATTACCACTATCGGCTTTATCTTCAGTTGCACCTTATGTTTTGTATTGGCCGCACGGGGCCTGCGAAATGCACAGGGTGCTACCGATAGCAGTCTGCAATCCTGGCTGAATGATCTGGTGGTGGGCTTGCTGATTGCCGCGCCGGTGTACTGGATGTTTACCAAGTTTCTGGCCATCAGCTTGCCGGGTCTAACACAAAGCGGGTGGATTTAATGGATGTCTGGAACCAGCTCTTACAGGGCTTTATCACTGCCGGTACGCCGGTCAATCTGCTATGGGCCTTTGTGGGCTGCGCGCTGGGCACCGCCGTCGGTGTGCTGCCCGGCATTGGCCCCGCGACCGCAGTGGCCATGTTGCTCCCCATCACCGCCAAGGTAGATGCCACTGCATCGATGATCTTCTTTGCGGGCATTTATTACGGTGCCATGTACGGTGGCTCGACCACCTCCATTTTGCTGAACACGCCCGGAGAGACCTCCAGCATGGTCACCGCCATGGAAGGCAACAAAATGGCCAAAAGTGGCCGTGCTGGCGCCGCACTGGCTACCTCGGCCTTGGGATCGTTCTTTGCGGGCACCATTGCCACCATTGTGGTGACCTTGTTTGCCCCTGTGGTGGCTGAATACGCTGTCAAGCTTGGCCCCCCCGAGTACTTTTGCTTGATGTTGCTGGCCTTTACGACCGTGAGCGCGGTGTTGGGCCAAAGCACCGTGCGCGGTTTGACTGCACTGTTTGTGGGCCTGGCAGTGGGCCTGGTTGGTATGGACCAGATCACGGGCCAAGCGCGTTACACGGGTGATATGCCGGAATTACTCGACGGCATTGAGATCGTGCTGGTGGCCGTGGGTCTGTTTGCTGTGGCCGAGGCGCTGCACTTTGTGTTGTTTGAAGGCAAGGTGGTAGAGACGGAAAACAAAATGAGCCGCGTCAGCATGACCAAGGGCGATTGGAAGCGCTCTATCCCGGCGTGGATTCGTGGCACGGCGATCGGTGCACCGTTTGGTTGTATTCCTGCAGGTGGTACCGAAATCCCTACCTTCCTGAGCTACGCCACCGAGAAGAAGCTGGCCAAGGGCGACAACCTGGCTGAGTTTGGCACCAAGGGCGCTATTGAAGGAGTGGCCGGGCCGGAAGCGGCCAACAACGCCACGGTCACTACGGCCATGATTCCTTTGCTCACTTTGGGGATTCCGGTCTCCAACACTACGGCGGTGTTGCTGGGTGCGTTTCAAAACTATGGCATTCAACCCGGGCCCCAGCTGTTTACCAGTTCGTCCGCGTTGGTGTGGGCGCTGATTGCGTCGCTGTATATCGGCAACGTCATGCTGCTGGTGCTGAACCTGCCCATGGTGGGCTTGTGGGTCAAGTTACTTAAGGTGCCCAAGGCGCAGCTGTACGCTGGCATTTTGATCTTCGCCACGGTGGGCACCTACGGCATGCGCCAAAGTGCGTTCGATCTGGTGCTGCTGTACGCAGTTGGCGTGCTGGGCTTGGTTATGCGCCGCTTTAGCTTCCCCACAGCGCCGGTGGTGGTGGGCATGATCTTGGGCCCCTTGGCCGAAGCGCAACTGCGCAACGCGATGTCGATTGGCGAGGGCAGCGCCATGGTGTTCCTGCAACGGCCGATGTCCGCTACCTTATTGGTGGTGGTGGTGGCGGTTTTGGTGGTACCAAGGCTGATGAAGCGGTTTGCGCGGAAGTCGACCAGCGTGTTGACCTGATGCGTCAATCGCTTGGTACTAAAAAAGGCACTTTGAGTGCCTTTTTTTAGTTGTTTTTGGCCCCAGCCGCCGTGGGGTATACGTAAGTAGCTACTAATTTTGTAGCGTGGGAGGCAGGCTTGCGGTTCTGACTGCGGCTACTGCGAGGGTTGCGTAGGCCACTGTACCCTGAAAAAATAAGTAGAAAAAGCACTTGGCTACCGTCTGACGTTACATTCAATCGATACCTACATATCCGAGGAACCCTATGTCTAAACTCCGCGTAGAAAGTTTCACCATCTCCCTGGACGGATTCGGCGCTGGACCGGACCAGGACATCAACAACCCGCTGGGTGTGGGCGGAACGTCGCTGCACGGGTGGGCTATGTCTACGCGGACGTTTCAGAAAAACGTGTTTGGCAACGATGGCGGCGCGGACGGTCTGGACGAAGACTATGCCGCGCGCGGTTTTCAGAATATCGGCGCCTGGATTTTGGGGCGCAATATGTTTGGCCCGGTGCGGGGGCCGTGGCCGGATGAGAGCTGGCGCGGTTGGTGGGGCGACAACCCCACCTACCACGTGCCAGTGTTTGTGCTGACCCACCATGCCCGCCCACCGCTGGTCATGGAAGGTGGAACCACTTTTTACTTTGTCACCGAAGGCATTGACGTTGCGCTGGAGCGCGCCTTTGATGCCGCCGGGGGCAAAGATGTGCGCGTGGGGGGCGGCGCCAGCATCATTCAGCAGTACCTGCGCCGACGCCTGATTGATGAGATGCACATTGCCATTTCGCCGGTGCTGCTGGGCTCCGGTGAGCGGCTATTTGAGGGGGTGAACTTGCCGGCCTTGGGCTATGCCTGCACTAAGTGCGAAAGCTCGGCTTTGGCTACGCACATGATCATTGCGCGGCAATGATTCTGTCAGTGATTTTTGTGGTATTTTCATGCCAAAAAGCCCCGTAGCCCCCGTGTACTATGTGTAGCAAGCTATAACTTTGGTAGCATCCACGCATGGATAAAAACGATGCTTTGCCCCGCGATGCCCAGAGTATTCTGGAGCTGGCGGCGCGCTCGATGTTTGAGCTTTTTGCCAGTGCCAGCGAGGGAATGTTGCTGGTGGACCGGCAGGCGCGCGTGGTCTGGATTAACGACCAATACCGGCGCTTTCTGCCTGCGCTCGGCTTTGAACGCGAGGAAGACTTTGTCGGCCACCCGGTGTCGCAGGTAGTGCAAAACACGCAGATGCACCAGGTGCTGGAGAGCGGCAAGCCCATTCTTATTGACCTGCTGACCAACCGGGCTGGTACTTTTGTGGTGAGCCGCATCCCGCTGCGCGATGGTGATGGCCAAGTGATTGGCGCTTTAGGCATTGTGTTGTTTGACCACCCCGAGACCACGCTGCAGCCGCTGATTGAAAAGTTCGCCCTGTTGCAGCGCGACCTGGATGATGCCCGGCGCGAGCTGGCGTCGCAGCGCCTGCAGCCTGCGGGGCAGCGCCAGTCTAAATACACGTTTGCCAGTTTTATTGGCTTGAGCGCAGCGGCGGTAGAGGTCAAGCGCCAGGCGCGCCGCGCGGCGGTGTCCAGCAGCCCGGTGCTGCTGCTGGGTGAAACCGGCACCGGCAAAGAGCTGCTGGCCCACGCGATTCATGCCGCATCCGGCCGCGCACGTCAGCCGTTTGTGAGTGTGAACATTGCTGCTGTACCCGACACGCTGCTGGAAGCGGAATTTTTTGGTTTCGTGGCCGGGGCATTTACCGGGGCCGACCGCAAGGGGCGCGACGGCAAATTCAAGCTGGCCCACGGTGGCACGCTGTTTCTGGACGAGATTGGCGACATGCCGCTGGCGCTGCAAAGCAAGCTGCTGCGTGCGCTGCAAGAGGGCGAAATTGAGCCGCTGGGCTCTAACAAGCTGATACCCGTGGATGTGCGGGTGATTGCCGCCACCTCGCGCGACCTGCCTCGGTTGGTGCGTGAAGGTGCGTTCCGTGAGGACTTGTTTTACCGCCTGAACGTGCTGCCCCTGCGCGTGCCCCCGCTGCGCGAGCGGCGCGAAGACATTCCTGCGCTGGTGGAGGTGCTGGCCGACGATGTGGCGTTGCGCAGTGGCATGCCCGCGCCCGAGCCCACGCCGCAAGCCCTTGCGCTGCTGGAGGCGCAAGCCTGGCGCGGCAATATTCGCGAACTGCGCAATGTGCTGGAACAGGCCGCCATGCGCAGCGATACGCAGCGGGTGGAGGTGGAGCACGTCGCGTCGGTGCTGCGTGATGCCGGTTTGGAGCCCAGCCCGGCCAAAGCGGTGCTGCTCAGC
>JBEANP010000224.1:0-4755 GCA_041165385.1 Pseudomonadota bacterium
GAAGCCGCCATTGCCGACGTGAAAGCGCGCGACGGCATCGTCAATACTGAACTGGAAACACGCCGCCTTAAGTTGGCAATCGATACCGTCATCAATAGTGCAAATGCGCGTGCCGAAGGGTTTGGACAAATTAACGGCCCCCGCCTGTCATTGATGGCCAGCCAAGTGTCTGATGCGTTTAACACCAAAACCCGCGTCAACCCCGACACCGTATGGAATGGCAGCTTCTTGCCCTCCAAAGCCGAATTGAACATTCTGGCCAAGAAATAAGGCGTCACTGCTATGCAAGAGAACTCCCCCTGGTTTGTCGATTTTCGAGATGTCTGGTTGGCCTACAACGATGAGTTGTTGGCGGCCAACCATTTCGCGGTAGAGGCCATCGACCTGAAGGTACGCCAGGGCGAGTTCATCGCCATCGTGGGCCCCTCAGGCTGTGGAAAATCCACTTTCATGAAGCTCACCACCGGATTGAAAATGCCATCAATGGGCAAAATTTTGATCGACCAGCAACCCGTTACAGGGCCGCTGAAAATATCCGGCATGGCGTTTCAAGCGCCATCCCTACTGCCCTGGCGTACCACCGTAGACAACGTGTTGCTGCCGCTAGAAATTGTGGAGCCCTACCGCAGCAACTTCAAAGCCAAGCGCAAAGAGTACGAAGAGCGTGCGCGCAAACTCCTGCAAAAAGTGGGCTTGGGTGGCTATGAAGATAAGTTTCCATGGCAGCTTTCAGGTGGCATGCAACAGCGTGCAAGTATTTGCCGCGCATTGATTCACGAGCCCAAAATGCTGCTGTTGGATGAGCCGTTTGGCGCGCTGGATGCATTCACCCGCGAAGAACTGTGGTGCATTTTGCGCGACCTGTGGACCGAACAACAATTCAACGTTATTTTGGTCACACATGATTTGCGCGAATCGGTTTTTTTGGCCGATACGGTCTATGTCATGAGCAAGAGTCCAGGCCGGTTTGTGGTGAAAAAAACTATCGATTTGCCACGCCCTCGCGACCTGGAAATTACCTACACCAAAGAATTCACCGATATCGTGCACGAACTGCGCGGCCACATTGGCGCCATGCGCTCGACTGCACCTTCGGCAGGTGCCGCTATTACCCAATAAGACGACAAGCATGAACAAAAAACAAGTTGAATTGTGGGCACCGTGGATGCTGTTGGTGGCCACTATCGTGCTGTGGCAAATAATTTGCTCTGCCTTTGACGTATCAGAATTTATTTTTCCTAGCCCTTGGCGAATTTGGACCCAATTTTGGGAGTTCAAAGGCATCATTGCTGGGCATGCATGGCGTACTTTTTGGGTCACCATGGTGGGCTTTGGTATTGCCATTGTGGTGGGCGTATTGCTGGGTTTTGTTATTGGTAGCTCACGCTTGGCCTATGCAGCGGTGTACCCACTGATGACCGCATTTAATGCGTTGCCCAAAGCTGCGTTTGTGCCCATTTTGGTGGTGTGGTTTGGCATCGGCGTGGGCCCCGCCATCTTGACCGCGTTTCTAATCAGCTTCTTCCCCATTATGGTAAATATAGCCACCGGGCTAGCCACGTTAGAACCCGAGCTGGAAGACGTGCTGCGGGTGCTGGGAGCAAAGCGTTGGGATGTGCTGATCAAGGTGGGTTTGCCTCGCTCCATGCCGTATTTTTATGGCTCACTGAAAGTTGCTATTACCCTGGCATTTGTGGGAACTACCGTCTCGGAAATGACCGCTGCTAACGAGGGCATTGGCTACCTGTTGATTTCGGCGGGGTCCTCCATGCAAATGGGCTTGGCCTTTGCTGGCTTGGTTGTCGTGGGGGCGATGGCTATGGTGATGTACGAGCTTTTTAGTGCCGTTGAGAAACACACGACCGGCTGGGCCCACCGCGGCTCGAACAACAGCTAGCCGCACTCCCGCAAAAATCTGAGTAGTTACGCGCGTTTTTAATGGCTTGGCATGCGCAGTTGAATGTCGACTATCGGTTGGAATCAAACCGTACCGTTGCTCGCCATATTCACAGCGGACCGTTGCGCATTTTGCAAAGCCTGTACCCAGAGGGTGATGCGGTGTGCCACAACGTCCTGGTACATCCGCCAGGTGGTTTAGTGGGTGGCGATATATTGGATCTTTCCATCCACTGCCAGGCGGGCAGTCACGCCTTGGTCACCACCCCTGGTGCCACGCGTTTTTATCGCTCCGAGGGACCCCTTGCGCAGCAACGCACGCACATTCGCATGGAAGCGGGGTCACGGCTGGAGTGGCTGCCGCTAGAAGCCCTGTGCTACAGCGGCTGCCAAGCCGAGAACCGGTTGACCATGCAATTAGCGCCTGGCGCAGAACTCATAGGCTGGGACGTAACCGCGCTGGGACTGCCCCATGCACAACAGCCGTTTGAAACTGGTTCCTATTGCCAGCATCTGGAGGTGCCCGGCATTTGGCTTGAGCGCGGCGTGATTGACGGATCTGATCAACGCTTACTCAACAGTGCGGTTGGACTGTCTGGCATGCGCTGCCTCGCAAGTTTGTACCTGACCACTGGCTCTGTGATTGAGCGCCACCGCAAACAACTTATATTGGACTGTGCCCGGGGGTTAATTGCCAGCCATGCATTGGACGGAACCGCTGGCGCAACTAGCCCCAACGGGCACGTCATTGTGGTCAGAGTATTGGCTCCCCTGGTGGAGCCCGCAATGCAGCTTCTCCGCCAGATACGCAATAGTTGGCGAGAAGAACTGTGGTCTATGCGCCCTGTTTCTCCACGCATTTGGTCGATGTAGTGCTGAACAAGTGCATCAAATGGCCACCAACGCCTTTACGCCATCAACATCCATATTCCTACCCTTTCCACGCGCCAGCACGGCCCCACGCTCCATCACCACGTAGTCGTCTGCAAGCTCCTGGGCAAAGTCGTAGTACTGCTCCACCAACACAATCGCCATATCGCCTTGGTCAGCCAGCATACGAATAACGCGCCCAATGTCTTTAATAATGCTGGGCTGTATGCCCTCGGTGGGCTCATCCAATATCAACACACGCGGTTTTGCGGCCAGAGCGCGGGCAATCGCCAACTGCTGTTGCTGCCCTCCTGACAAATCGCCGCCACGCCTATTCAGCATTTGCTTGAGAACTGGAAACAGTTCATACAACTCTGGAGGAATGGGCGTACTGGCAGGCTTAAAAGCCAAACCCATGCGCAAGTTTTCTTCTACCGTGAGGCGTGCAAAAATTTCGCGCCCTTGCGGCACAAACCCCATACCTGAGCGCGCGCGCTCATAGGGTGTGGCATGGTGAATGGGTTTGCCATCTAATTCAATAGACCCCGTTTTAATGGGTACCAAACCCATCATGGACTTCAACAGCGTGGTCTTACCCACTCCGTTGCGGCCCAGCACTACCGTGACCTTGCCTAGCTGTGCATTCAGGCTCACATCCCGCAAGATGTGTGAGCCACCATAGTATTGATTGACGTTTTTGACGGTCAGCATTGTGTTTTCCTCGATAGCTCTCAGTGGTTAGCGGCCAAGATAGACCTCAATCACACGTGGGTCCGCTTGAACTTGGTCGAGCGTGCCCTGAGCCAATACCGAGCCATCGCATAGCACGGTAACAATGTCGCTAATGGTGCGGATAAAACTCATATCGTGCTCCACGACCATCAATGAGTGCTTGCCTTTGAGCGACAAAAACAGTTCTGCAGTGCGTTCAGTTTCTTGATCCGTCATACCCGCAACAGGTTCATCCAGTAGCAATAGCTTGGGGTCTTGCATCAGCAGCATGCCAATTTCGAGCCACTGCTTTTGGCCATGGCTCAGCGTGCCCGCCAACCTTGTCAAGCTGTCTGCCAAGTGAATGGTGTGCAGCACTTCCGCGAGACGGTCTCCCTGGCCCGAATCCAGTCGGAAGAACATGGAAGGTTTAACGCCCTTGTCTGTTTTCAGCGCCAGCTCCAGATTTTCGAATACGGTCAATTGCTCGAACACGGTGGGCTTTTGAAACTTGCGGCCAATACCCAGCTGCGCAATCTCGGGCTCGCTGTAGCGCAACAGGTCAATCGTGCTGCCAAAAAATACCGTGCCACTGTCGGGCCGTGTTTTGCCGGTGATGATGTCCATCATGGTGGTTTTACCCGCACCGTTGGGGCCAATGATGCAGCGCAACTCGCCAGGTGCGATATCCAGCGAGAGCTTGTTAATGGCTTTGAAGCCATCAAAGCTGACACACACGTCTTCCAGGTACAGAATGCGCCCGTGGGTGACATCGACTTCGCCTTCGGTATGTACGCGTGAAAAGCCTGCGGCACGCCCGCCCGATTCAGTCTCGCCTTTACGGGCACTCAGTTCCGCCATGCGCGCTTCGACCCGCTTGGCGCCTTGCTCCAACAGATCGGGTGTCATGCGTTGCCCCTCTTCAATTTCTTGACCAAACCGACCACGCCGTCGGGCAAATACAGCGTCACCCCGATGAACAACGCCCCCAAAAAGTAGAGCCAAAACTCAGGATAAGCCACGGTCAGCCAGCTCTTGGCACCATTGACCAAGAACGCGCCCACGATCGGCCCAATCAATGTGGCCCTGCCGCCCACCGCAGCCCAGATAGCAATCTCAATCGAATTGGCAGGACTCATCTCGCCCGGGTTGATGATGCCCACTTGGGGCACATACAAGGCGCCCGCCACACCGCACATCATGGCGGAAATAGTCCAAATAGTGAGCTTGTAGCCCAGTGGGGAATAGCCACTGAACATGACCCGGCTTTCTGCATCG
>JBEANP010000225.1:0-4737 GCA_041165385.1 Pseudomonadota bacterium
GCGCTGGAGGTGGCTACCGATTTGGCGAAGGACAACGTGGGTGTGGCGGTGCTGCACTGCCCAACGATCAAGCCCTTGGACGAGGCCAGCATCATCGCCGCCGTGCGCAAGCAGCACCGACTGGTGGTGGTTGCAGAAAACCATTCGGTCATCGGTGGCTTGGGCGAGGCCGTTTCCAGTGCCTTGCTGCGCAACAGGGTGCAACCGGCAGCCTTTGAGTTGGCGGGATTGCCCGACCAGTACCTCGATGCAGGTGCGTTACCCACGCTGCACGACCGCTATGGCATCAGCCGCGAGGTTCTGGGCAAACGCGTTTTGAAGTGGCTGGGCTAATTTCTACCAAAAAAAGGCTTGTAGCCACCGTGCAGATTGCGTAAGCAGCTATAAAAAATGTAGCAAATGTTAGGGTTCTGTGGGTTGCGGTGCATTTAGTTGGCCGCCCCACGATGCAACAGTTTGCGTGATGATGGACGACACAATGCGCCCGGCCTTGGTGAAGTGGCCTTGTTTGGGGTGGGCCAGGGTGACATAGCGTTTGAGGTCGGGGTTCACCACCTTGGACGCCACCAGACTGCCCGAGCGCAACGCCTCGTCTACCGAGAACGGGCCCAAGAGCGCGTACAGGCCGGGGTGAGAGGCAATGATTTCCTTTTGCAAACACAGGGAGTCGGCTTCCACCTCTGCGCGCAAGCTGAAGCCTTTGCCCCGTGCTGTCTCATCCAGAATCGAGCGCCAATGCGATGGGCGCCGTGGCAGGACCAGCGGTACGCCCTCCAGGCGTTTGAAGTCGATGGTGGCGCCGGATGTAAGCGGTAGCCCGGGCTGGGAAACGAGGTAGGTGTTGGCAGTTGCCAACAGGGTTTCGTCCGAGCCGCGTGGAATCTCGTGGCGAAACAGAATGGCCATATCCACACTGCCGGTATCGAGCAGGGCATCGAGTTCGCTGCCCTGGCCCTCGCGGATATTGAGTTTGATTTTGGTGTATTCCACATACAGCCGTTGAAACACATGCGTCATGAGCGGGTGGGCCGCAGAGGGCAACACGCCCAGCTTGACCTCCCCCATGGGTACCTTAGAGGTTTGCTGAATGGTGGCAAACAGCTCTTCGCTGTCTTTGACCCAGACGCGCACCCGCTTTTCCACATCAGCGCCGAACTCAGTGAGCACCACACCACGGCCAGTGCGCCGAAAGAGTGACCCGCCACAGGCCTTTTCCAACTCCCCAATTTGGCGGCTGATATGGGATTGCACGGTGTTTTTGTGCGCGGCGACTTTGGTAAAGCTGCCCAGTTCGGCCACTTCGAGAAATAACTTGAGATCGTTGAGTTGCATAGGGTACTTTGATATGCCTGTTTAGGCATGACTGAAATCACAGAAGTTATTCTATGAAGATGAGTCAAGCTTGCCTAGACTCACGGCCAAGAGTTGAATGCACCGAGTGGCGGCGCACCTCATTCCAAGGAAAAGAAAATGAGTTTTGTGAGTTTTGAAACCGCCGGACGTGCCAGCTATGGTGTCTGGCAGGACGAGTCCCATTGGTTGCAAGTGCCGCCTGCATTTCAGGCGAGCTATCCCGATTTGAAGTCGGTCATTGCAGCCCACAAGCTGGATGAGCTGGCTGCCCTGTGCCGCCAGACTGCAACGGTGGTGCAAAGCAGCCAGGCCCGTTTGCTACCGGTGATTCCTAACCCCGGCAAGATCTTTTGCGTGGGCCTGAATTACAAAACCCACGTGGCAGAAACCAAGCGCGCTGACAGCCAATACCCCTCCATCTTCACGCGCTTTGCCGACAGCTTGTCGGCGCACCAGGCACCGTTGCCACGCCCCAAGGAAACCGAACGGTTTGACTTTGAGGGGGAGCTGGCTGTCATCATTGGCAAGGGTGGGCGCTCCATTTCGCAAGCCAACGCCTTGGATCACATTGCTGGCTATGCCTGCTTTAACGACGCCACCGCACGCGACTGGCAACGCCACACGCACCAGTGGATTCCCGGCAAGAATTTTCCGTTGACCGGCCCGCTAGGCCCCTACATGGCGACGACGCAGGAAATTCCTGACGTGACCCAGCTCACCCTGGAAACCCGCTTGAATGGCGAAGTAATGCAGCACGCATCGCTGTCGGATCTGATCTTCACGCTGCCGGTGATTATTGAATACATCTCCGGATTCACGCCGCTGTCTGCTGGCGATGTGATTGCCACAGGCACACCTGGCGGCGTAGGCGATCGACGTGAACCACCGGTCTACATGATGGCTGGCGACACCATCGAGGTGGAGATCAGTGGCTTGGGTATCTTGCGCAACGTAGTTGTTGCCGCTGAATAAAGAAGCCAACCCATGACACAACCCAACGAACACGGCTCACTGCGCATTGCGGTGGACATTGGTGGCACCTTTACCGACCTGGCCTGCTTTGACGAAACCACCGGCAAGATCGCCTTCGGCAAAGCCCTGTCCACCCACGGCAAGCTGGTAGACGGTATTCAGAATACGCTGGATGGTGCCAAGGTGAATCTGACCAATGGCTACTTGTTTTTGCACGGCTCCACCATTGCCATCAACACCCTGCTGGAACGCAGCGGAGCCAAGACGGCGCTGCTGATCACCGAGGGCTTTCGCGACATTTACGAAATTGGCCGCGTGAACCGGCCCGATGCGTACAACCTGTTTTTCTCAAAACACGAGCCGCTGGTGCCACGTTCCTTGCGTTATGAAGTGTCTGAACGCTTGCGCGCTGACGGCTCCTTGCACAAAGCGCTGGATGAAAACGCCGTGCGTCTGCTGGCGCGCGAATTGAAGGAAAAGCACATTGAAGCAGTAGCGGTGTTGCTGTTGCATTCCTACCGCAACCCCGACCATGAAAAGCGCGTCAAGGCCATTCTGCAAGAGGAAATTCCCGGCGCGTTTGTGACCGCCTCGCACGAGTTGTCGCAGGAGTACCGCGAGTTCGAGCGTGTCTCCACTGCGGTGGCCAATTCCTATGTGGGGCCACGCGTTTCCGCATACTTGGGCGAGTTGGAAACGCATTTGGAGGAAAAAGGTTTTGAAGGCGACTTTTACGCGGTGCAATCTACGGGCGGTCTTTTTCCGGTAGAGCACGCGCGCCGGGATTGCGTGCGCATGCTGGAGTCCGGCCCTGCTGCGGGCGTGATTGGTGCGCAAGCCATTTGCGCGCAGTTGGGCATGCCCGACTCCATCGCTTTTGACATGGGCGGCACCACGGCCAAAGCGGGGGTGATCAGCGAAGGACGCCCTCTGACCACAGGTAGTGCGTTGATCGGTGGTTACGAGAAAGCACTTCCTATCCAGATTCCCATGATGGATATTTTTGAAGTAGGTACCGGCGGTGGCAGCATTGCGCGAGTGGAACTAGGCAATTCGCTGCGCGTGGGGCCCCGCTCTGCAGGCAGCATGCCGGGGCCGGTTTGTTATGGACGCGATGGCACAGAACCTACGGTGACGGATGCCAATCTGATTCTGGGGCGCCTGGATGAACACAACTTCCTGGGCGGCGAAATGCCTCTGTATTTGGACCGTGCCACTGCAGCCATGGAGAACAAGATAGCGCAGCCACTCGGATTGGATGCGACCCGTGCTGCGGATGGCATCTTGCGCATTGCCGTGACGCAAATGTCGCACGCAGTGAAAGCGGTGACCACAGAGCGTGGCCTGGATGCTGGCAGCTTCACCATGGTGGTGTACGGTGGAGCCGGACCATTGCATGCGTCGGCCATCGCGCGGGAAATCGGTATTCGCAAAGTGCTGATTCCCTATGCGCCAGGCTACTTTTCGGCCTACGGCATGTTGTTTAGCGACCTGCGTTATGACTATGTGCGCTCGGTGTTCCGCCGCTTGGATGGCATGTCCTTTGACGAGATTGAAGCCATTTACAAAGGCATGGAAGACGAAGGGCGCGCTGCTATCGGTGCGTCTGAAATCCGGCCCGAAGAGATTGTCTTTGAGCGTGCTGCGGACATGCGCTACGTGGGGCAGGAGCACGCCGTGACGGTAGATTTAGCGCACAGCTTCTTTACGCAGCGCGATAGCGCCGCTATAAAAAATCACTTTGATGAAGTGCACGCGGTGCGCTACGGCACCTCTGCCCCCAAGGAGGCTGCCGATATTGTGAGCCTGCGCGTCACGGTGCTGGGGCGTATGAAAAAGCCACCGCGCAACACGGTGGATGAGGGTGCGGAAACACCCGATGCCAATGCCTTGCGCACGCACAAGCCGGTGTATTTCCGCAGTGCCAATGCCTATGTCCCAACAGCGGTCTACCGGCGTGATTCGCTCAAGAGCGGCAATGTGTTTCACGGCCCTGCGCTGGTGGAAGAGCATGCCTCGACGACTGTGGTTCAGCCTGGCGATACCGTCCGGGTGGACGTTTACGGCAATCTTCAAATCTCTATTGGAAGTGATCGCTCATGAGTAACTTAGCCAATCCATCGGCCAAAGCCGTGGACCCCGTCATCGTTGAAATCATCCGCAACGGCCTGTTCGCCGTGACGGAGGAGATGAAAACCAATTTGATGCGCACGGCCTACAACCTCATTATTTATGAGGCACTGGACTTCACCGTAGGCCTGTTCACCAAAGAGGGCGACACAGTGTCCATCGGCTTGGGCCTGCCCATGTTCATTCGTGGCATGTCGGAAACCGTCAAATCCAAAATCCGCCACTTCGGGTACGACAACATCCACCCCGGCGACATTCTGGTCACCAATGATGCCTACACCA
>JBEANP010000226.1:0-4734 GCA_041165385.1 Pseudomonadota bacterium
GCGCCTGCGTGAACATCAATGCTTGCGCGGGGCAAGGTAGGCCAAGAAATGTTTTTCAGCCACTTTGAATAACCCAATCAGGCAGAACGACGCTACCAAGTAAATCGCCGCTGCGGCAATGTAGGCTTCAAATGGCAAGTAAAAGTCTGAGTACACCCGGCTTGCCGCAGCCGTCACATCCAGCATGCTGGGCACGGCGCTGGCCAAGCTGGTGCTTTGTAGCATCATGACGACTTCGTTGCTGTAGGCAGGCAGGGTGCGGCGCATGGCACTGGGCAACACCACCCGCAGCATGACCTGAAAGCGGCTCATGCCGAAGGCCTGGGCGGCTTCAATCTCGCCCGCGTTGGTTTCGCGAATGGCACCGGCCAGCATTTCGGCGGTGTAGCCTGCGGTGTTCAGGCTAAACGCCAGCGCTGCGCAAAAGAAAGGTTCTTTAAAGTGTGTCCAGGGCCACACGTCGTCCCAGCGGGCCTGAATCCACTCCAACTGGCCAAGACCGTAATAAATCAGATACACCTGGATCAGCAGCGGCGTGCCGCGAATGACATAGGTATAGGCGCTAACAATCCAGCGCAGCGGTGCCCAAGGGCCGGTGAGGGCCAGCGCAAACAGCAGGGCCAGCACAGCTCCCACGGCCAATGAAGTGAACAGCAAACTTAGGGTGGTGAGAATACCTGTGGCGTACAGCTCCAGGTTTTGGGGCTCAAAAATGACATGCCATTTCATCAGAGCTGCCCCCGTTTGGCGCCCATGCTGTAGCGCGCATTGAGCTTGCGCAGCGCATACAACGACACCGATGTATAGACCAAAAACAGCGCAGCGGTAAATAGAAAAAAGACGAACGGCGAGCGCGTAGCGGCACTGGCTTGTTTAGCCAGGTAGGTCATCTCTTTCAGGCCAATCAAACTCACCAGCGCAGTGGCCTTGATCAGCACCAGCCAGTTATTGGTAAAGCTGGGTAGGGCGTAGCGCACCATTTGCGGAGCGGTTACGCGCAAAAACGCTTGCGTTCGCCCCATGCCAAAAGCCCACGCAGCTTCCATTTGGCCTTTGGGGATGGCCAAAATGGCCCCACGAAACGTTTCGGTCATGTAGGCACCGTAGATAAACCCGATGGTCAACACGCCAGCAAAAAAAGGGTTAATGTCGATGGTGCTTTTGCTACCCATCAACTCCAGCGCATGGTTGATGCCTATGGTGCCGCCATAGAACACCAACAGCATCACCACCAAATCAGGCACCCCGCGTATCACGGTGGTGTAGGCCGTGGCCAAACCCACCAACACCGGGCGGCCTGACAGTTTGGCGGCCGCACCTATCAACCCTAAAACAATAGACACCACCAGCGCACACAAGGACACACCCACCGTAAGCAGTGAGCCTTGGAGGATGGTGGCGTAGTACGAATTCATGGCGTGATAGTTACTGGGTGCAGCTGCCTAAAAAAGTACGGCGCGCAGTGGTGCGCGCCGTGGTCTTTTTAAATGGCTATTTACTCACCGTATACGTCGATGTTGTACTTGGCAAAGTACTTGTCGTTCAGGGTTTTGTAGCTGCCGTTGGTGCGGATGGCCTTGATGGCTTCGTTCAACTCGCCTTTGAGCTTGTCTTCACCCTTACGCAAGGCAACGCCCACACCAGTACCAAAGTACTTGGGGTCACGCAGTTCTGGGCCCATCAGCTCAAACTTGGCGCCTTCGGGTTTGGTGAGGAAACCACCAGACACTTCCAGGTAGTCGGCCACAGTGCCGTCCAAACGACCAGATTTGATATCCAGGTACACCTGATCTTGGGCTTCGTAGGAATTCACCACTACGCCTGCGGTCTTGAGTTCACCCAAAGCGTACTTCTCTTGGGTAGAACCTTTAAGTACACCAATTTTCTTGCCCTTGATGGACGCAGCATCTGTGAATTTCACGCCTTTTTTCAGCACGATGCGGCTGGGGGTGTTGTAGTACTTGTCAGTAAAGTCCACTTCCTTCAAGCGCTCTTCGGTGATGGACATGGAGCTGATGATCATGTCGTATTTCTTGGCGCTGAGGCCGGGGATCATGCTGTCCCACACTTGCTCTACAAATTCGCACTTGCGCTTGATTTGTTCGCACAAGGCGGTGGCTACGTCTACGTCAAAACCTGTGGGCTTGCCGTCAGCGGTTTTGAATGTGAAGGGCTCATACGTGGGATCAATGGCGACTTTCAAGACCGCTGGCTCAGGTGCTACCACTGCGGCAGGGGCAGATGCTGGCGCAGCCGCGGGTGCTGGAGCGACCTCTTCTTTTTTGCCGCAAGCGACGAGGGCGGATGCAGCTGCTGCGACCAAGAGCAATTTCTTCATGGATTTTTCCTTTGAAGCCCCGCTGAACGCGGCGGCACGGGTTGATGAATACAAAACGCGAATTTTACGGGTTAAGCACAGCAATTTTGGTGCCGCAGCGTACTTCCGGGTTGGGGTTTGTACCGTGTTGGACCTTGCATGCCTACTTTTTCGGGCGATGATTAGGGGATGAAACCTATTTGTGTTGCCTTGGTGGGTTACGGCATGGCTGGCCGTGTTTTTCATGCTCCGCTGGTTAGCGGTGTGCCGGGCTTGGTGCTTCACACCATTGTGTCGTCAAAGCCGCACGAGGTGCTTGCCGATTGGCCGCAGGTGCGCGTGGTGGCGACGCCTTCGGAGGCCTTGGCCGACCCGACTATTGACGTGGTGGTGATTGCCACCAGCAACGAGAGCCACCACCCGTTAGCGCGCCAGGCTCTGCTGGCGGGCAAGCATGTGGTGGTGGACAAGCCGTGCACGGTCAACCTGTCGCAGACCCGCGACTTGCTGCAGGTGGCAAAAGAGCAGAAGAAGGTGCTGACCGTGTTTCAAAACCGCCGCTGGGATGCTGACTTTTTGGCCCTGCGCAAGGTGCTGGACAGTGGCGAGTTGGGCCGCATTGTGCAGTTTGAGTCGCACTTTGACCGCTACCGCCCAACGGTGCCCGACCGCTGGCGTGAGCAGGCGTTGCCCGGCTCGGGCCTGTGGTTTGACCTGGGCGCGCACTTGGTAGACCAAGCGGTGCAATTGTTTGGTGCGCCGGACGACATATTGGTTGACGTGGCCAACCAGCGCGAAGGCGCAGTGATCAACGACTATTTCCACGCCCAACTGCGTTACCCCACGCGCCACCCCGGCTTGCGGGTGCTGCTGCATGCCAGCGCGCTGGTGCCAGCCGTGGGGCCCCGGTTTGTGGTGCATGGCACCAAGGGCAGTTTTGTCAAATACGGGCTGGATGTGCAAGAAGATGCGCTCAAAGCCGGTGCCCGCCCACATTTGGACAAGCCCGACGACATGGCTATTTGGGGCAAAGACCCGCAGGTTGGCACGCTCACTATTCACCGCGAGGCGTGGACGCAAACCTCTGCCGCGCCTGACCTGCCGGGCAACTATTTGGTCTATTACGCGCAGTTGCGCGACCATTTACGTGGGCATTTGCACAACCACCCAACCAACCCAACCACTGCGCCAGCGGTTACCCCAGAGCAAGTGTTGCAAGACATGCAATTGCTGGAATTGGGGCAACAAAGCGCAGTGGAGGGGCGTTTTGTGGCTTTTCCAACGCCAGCGCCGCAGCCCAATCAATAGCCTTTTAAGGTGCGTTGCCAAGGCTAAAACCTTACACTCTGGGGTTACCCCTCGGATTCCCCATGAACGCCCCAGTTGACGTCTCCTTTTTCGCGCGCGCCGCCAAGCCGCTGTCCAGCTACCGCAAGTATTGGGCAGCCCGCTTTGGCACGGCCCCTATGTTGCCCATGAGCCGTGCCGAGATGGACAAGCTGGGCTGGGACAGCTGCGACATCGTACTGGTGACGGGTGACGCTTACGTAGACCACCCCAGCTTCGGCATGGCCGTCATTGGCCGCATGCTCGAAGCACAGGGCTTTAGGGTAGGCATCATCGCCCAGCCCGACTGGACCAGCGCCGAGGCTTTCAAGGCCTTGGGCAAGCCCAACCTGTTTTGGGGCGTGACCGCGGGCAACATGGATTCCATGATCAACCGCTACACCGCAGACCGCAAAATCCGCAGTGACGACGCCTACACCCCCGGTGACGTGGCCGGCAAGCGCCCCGACCGCGCCGCCATTGTGTACAGCCAGCGCTGCCGCGAGGCGTTCAAAGACACCCCCATTATTTTGGGTGGCATCGAAGGCAGCCTGCGCCGTATTGCCCACTACGACTACTGGAGCGACAAAGTGCGCCGCAGCATCGTGGTGGACGCCAAGTGCGACCTGCTGCTGTACGGCAATGCCGAGCGCGCGATTGTGGAAATTGCCCACCGCCTGGCTGCCAAAGAGCCGGTAGAGCAGATTACCGACGTGCGTGGCACCGTCTTTGTGCGCCGCCCCGACGATGTCAGCGCCAAGTGGGAAGGCGACGGCAGCGTGCGCGGCTGGTTTGAAATCACTTCCACCACGGTGGACGAGCCTGGCCGCGTGGAAGCCCACGTCAACCCCTACATGACTACCAGTGAGCAAGCGGCTGAAAACGGCGCCACTTGCGCCAAAGAAGACGATGCCAAGGCCGTAGCGCAGGCTGCCGAGGTGGCTGGCGCTACAAATTCAGTAGCATTAAACCCAATACTGACGGGCGCTATCACCCTAAAAACCTTAAATTTTGTGCCCAACCCTGCCTTGCCTTCTGGCAAAGGCAAGTTGCGCGTGCCCCCGCGTGACCGCTCAGTGATCCGCCTGCCC
>JBEANP010000227.1:0-4718 GCA_041165385.1 Pseudomonadota bacterium
CAACACGATGGAGTCGTATTTTTTGGCGTCGGCATGGGCCTGCGCTTTGTCCAAAAAATGGCTGAGATTGCCCAGCACGGTGGTAAACACTGGCACGCTGGCCGAATACATGGAAATCGTCATACAGGTCCTCAAAAAAGAAAATATTAGCGTAAGCCGTCCCAGAGCAACTTCACCCCGGTCAAGAACATGCCACCATACAGGAAACGGTAAAACACCGCTTGGCTGATGCGCCGCGCCATGCGCACACCCACCCACACGCCCACCGGCGCCAGAGGCAGCAACACCAGCGATGTGGCCATGTTGCGCATATCCAGCAAGCCCAACATGCCGTAGGGCAGCCACTTGCACAGATTCACCACAAAAAAGAAAAACGCCATGGTGGCTGTGAATTTAATAGGGCTGAGCTTGAGCGGAATCACATAGGCATTGATAGGCGGGCCGCCGGCGTGGGCAATGAAACTGGTAAAGCCTGATGTGGCGGTAAGCACCGCGCCCAACCACTTGGGTGGCGGCGCACTGTCGGGCTTGGGCGGAAAAATAAGGCGCTGCGCCAAAAACAGCAGCGTAAAACCACCTACCAGTGCAGCAACGGTGTGCGCATTGAGCACCTTGAACAGTACCGCACCAATCAAGATGCCCAGCATGCCGAATGGGATCAAAAACTTCAACAGCGCCAGGTCAAAGTCTTTGCGAAACGCAGCCATACCCAGCACATCCATCACAAACAGCACCGGCATCAAGATGGCCGCAGCCTCGGGTACCGATACGGCCAGCGCCATCATGGGCACGGCCAATGAGCCAAAGCCTGCGCCAAAACCACTTTTGCTAATGCCCAACAACAGCACGGCAGGAATGCTGATGGCGTAAAAAAATGGGTCGGTAATGAGGGGAAAGTTCACAAGAATTACGGCGTATGGTTGCGCCGCAAGGGGTGCGGCAAAGACGTAAGAGCATGTTACCCTCGATCCATGTTTAGCCCATCCCAAGCCGACGTTCGTCGATTTTTTTGCTCTGTTTATGCCAAGGCGCTCGCTGGTAGTACGCTGGAAGCTATAGAAATCATAGCAAGTCAATGGATGAACGAGCATCCCGAATACGCTGCCGACTTTGCCGATGTAGATACGGCCCTGGCCACCATGTACGAGGCAACCGAGGGCCGCACCAATCCGTTTTTACACCTGAGCATGCACCTGAGCATCAGCGAGCAATGCAGCATTGACCAGCCCCGCGGCATCCGCCAAGCGGTGGAGTTGCTAGCCCACAAGCGCAACTCTTTGCACGAAGCCCACCACGATGCCATGGAATGCCTAGGCACCATGCTGTGGGAAAGCCAGCGCGCTGGCCGCCCACCCGACGGCAATACATACATAGATTGTGTGCAACGACACGCGACGCGGGACTAGCCAAAGAAAAAGCCGCTCAATGAGCGGCCTGTTCTTTTGTGTATGACTCGCTTAGCGGAAGCGGTTTTCAGGAACTGTTTTCAACTCACCGGGCAGTTTGCCCAGGTAGTTGGCCAATTCTTTCAACTCGGCGTTCGAGAACTGCTTGGCTACACCGCCCATGATGGCGTTACCACGGCCGATTTGGGCGTTGCCTTCAATTTTGTAGGCTTTGAGTGCTACATAAAGGTAGTCACTGTGCTGGCCCGCAATCTTGGGGTAAGTAGGATCAATGGGTTTGCTGAAGCTGTCGCCGTGGCAAGAAGCACAAGCGCCTTTGGTGACCAACTCCATAACTTTGGCAGAGCCATCGGCCGCTTTGCCGGGAGCCTCGACACCCGCTACCGCACCGCTGGTGGAATAGAAAGCTGCCAAATCTGCCATGTCTTGGTCAGTCAACGAGGCAGCAATACCGCGCATGCTGGCGTGCTTACGCTCACCTTTTTTGTAAGCGTTTAGTGCTGAGATAATGTACTTTGCACCCTGGCCAGAGATTTGGGGGACTTTGTGGATTTCAGGAAAACTGGCTTGGTAGCCCACAATTCCGTGGCAGCCAATGCACATGGCATTTTTCTTTTCGCCGGCTTTGGCGTCGCCTTGGATATCCTGCGCTTGGGCAGAGAAAGCGGTCACAGAAGCGACAAGCACAGCGGAGAGAGACAACAAGAGTTTGTTCATTTTGCGAGGACAATCAGTCTGTGATTGGTATAAATCGACTGCGCGATTATATCGGCTACATCCTTCCCCAGACCTCCTCATTGAGCTTTATCAAAACCGTAGCGCAAACTCTGACTATGAAATTTCACGGAACCAAGAATTACGTTGCAACACAAGACCTAATGTTGTCAGTGAACGCGGCTATCGCCCTGCAGCGTCCGCTATTGGTAAAAGGCGAGCCCGGCACGGGAAAAACCATGCTGGCCGAGGAAGTGGCACAGGCGCTGGACATGCCGCTACTGCAGTGGCACATCAAATCCACCACCAAGGCACAGCAAGGTTTGTATGAATACGACGCCGTGAGCCGCCTGCGCGACTCCCAGCTCAGTGATGTGGATGGTGGCGAGCGCGTCAAGGATATTAATAATTACATCATCAAAGGCGTACTTTGGCAGGCGTTCACCGCCGACAAGCCCGTAGCGCTGCTGATTGACGAGATTGACAAGGCCGACATTGAGTTTCCCAATGACTTGTTGCGCGAAATCGACCGCATGGAGTTTTATTGCTACGAAACCCGCCAGCTGATCAAAGCCCGGCACCGCCCACTGGTGTTCATAACGTCCAACAACGAGAAAGAGCTGCCTGACGCGTTTTTGCGTCGCTGTTTTTTCCACTACATCAAGTTCCCGGATGCTGCCACCATGCAAAGCATTGTGGATGTGCACTTTCCTGGCCTGAAAAAAGAGCTGCTGACCGCTGCGATGAAAACCTTTTACGAGGTGCGCAACCTGCCAGGCCTGAAAAAGAAACCCTCCACCAGCGAATTGCTGGATTGGCTAAAGCTACTGCTGGCCGAGGACATTCCGCTGGAAGCCTTGCAAAGCAAGGACGAGAAGATGGCAGTGCCCCCACTGGTGGGTGCGCTACTTAAAAACGAGCAAGACGTTACGCTGTTTGAGAAGCTAATGTTCATGCAACGCAACAACCGCTAGGCGACAAACATCATGAACAACAAAATGTGGATGGAAGGCGTATCAGACGCCGTGGGATTTATCGGAGGTGCCCTGCTGGGGTATTGGGCAGGTACGCTTTTGGGCTTAGACATTTTTGCTGTGGGCTACGGCAATGCCAGCATTGGCGGCATTGTGTTGGTGGGTCTGGGCGGCGGCTTGGGCCTGCAAGTAGCCCGGCGCTGGCGCGCGAGCCACACTGAAAAGCAAAGCAAGCAAGACGGCAAAAAGAGCTGAAATGGCATTTGTCGAACCCACAACACTTTCAGCACGTGGCGTGCGCTTGGTACCACTGGCGCTCGAACACGAGGCCGGCCTCAAAGCCGCCGCAGCCGACGGCGCACTGTGGAACATCCGTATCACAACGGTGCCCGAGCCCGAACACACTCGCAAATACATTGAAGACGCGCTGGCCATGCGCGAAGCCGGTAACCGCTTTGCCTTTGCAGTGACCGATGAGGCCACCGGCAAGGTGCTAGGCAGCTCCAGCTACCACGACATCGTGCCTGCGCTCAAACGCGTAGAAATTGGCTACACCTGGTATGCCAAAAGCTGCCAGCGCACCCACGTCAACACCACCGCCAAACTGCTTTTGATGACGCATGCGTTTGAGACTTTGGGCTGCCACGTGGTGGGCTGGCGCACGGACAACTACAACTTTGCGTCCCAAGCCGCCATTGAACGGCTGGGAGCGAAGAAAGACGGCGTCATCCGTGGCCATGCCCTGCGCCGCGACGGCACCATTCGCGACACCGTGATGTACAGCATGCGGGCTGGAGAATGGCCTGAGGCCAAAGTGCAGCTGCTGTATCTGCTGAACAAACCGCGCTAAAGCACCGGGGAGAATCCACATGCTGCTGGACTTTTTCTACACCCTGCGATCGGCCAAGCTGCCGGTATCGGTCAAGGAATACCTCACGCTGATGGAGGCGCTGCAGAAAGGCGTGGTCGGCCCCAATGCGGAGCCCTCGGAGACCGACACGTTTGACGAGGCCTATAGCAGTGGCTACAAGATTGACGACTTTTACTACCTGAGCCGCACCACGCTGGTCAAAGACGAAAAGCACTACGACAAATTCGACCGTGCCTTTGCCGCCTATTTCAAAGGCGTGGAGATGATTGCAGACTTCACCAAAGAAGTGCCGCTGGAGTGGTTGCGCAAAAACTTGGAGCTTAACCTCAGCCCCGAAGAGCTGGCAAAGATTCAGAAGATGGGTTGGGACGAGTTGATGGAAACGCTCAAGAAGCGTTTTGAAGAACAGAAAGAGCGCCACGAAGGCGGCAGCAAATGGATAGGCACTGGCGGCACCAGCCCCTTTGGCGCCTACGGCCAGAACCCGCAAGGCATTCGCATCGGCCAAGACAAAGGTCGCAACAAGAGCGCCGTCAAGGTCTGGGACCAACGCGCTTACAAAGACTACGACGACACACAAGAACTGGGCACGCGCAACATCAAAGTCGCGTTACGCCGCCTGCGCAAGTTTGCGCGTGAAGGCCATGAAGACGAGCTGGACCTGGACGAAACCATCAGCCGCACCGCAGCCAACGCGGGTTACCTGGACATCAAAATGCGGCCCGAGCGCCACAACAATGTCAAGGTGCTACT
>JBEANP010000228.1:0-4717 GCA_041165385.1 Pseudomonadota bacterium
GCTGGGCCTGGACCGCATTCGCGTGGTGGCCCAGCGCATGGAACTGCGCTTTACCTGCCCCGTGATTACGGTGGCAGGCACCAACGGCAAGGGCTCCACCTGCGCCATGCTGGAAAGCATTTTGGGGCAGGCGGGGTACAAGACGGGTACCTTTACCTCGCCCCATCTGGTGCACTTTGAAGAGCGCTTGCGCCTCAATGGCGAAGCGGTAAGTGCTACAAAATTAGTAGCTGCTTTCGCTGATGTATTCGGTGCTGCGGGCCTAAATGGCAATAAAAATTTCCCTGAAATCGGACTCACTTACTTTGAGTTCACCACCTTGGCCATATTGCACCTGATGGCGCACGCCGGGTTGGACGTGGCCATTTTGGAAGTGGGGCTGGGCGGGCGGTTGGATGCAGTCAACCTGATAGACACCGACTGCGCCATCATCACCAGCATCGACCTGGACCACACCGAACTGCTGGGCCACACGCGTGAGGCCATTGGGTTTGAGAAGGCCGGCATCATGCGCACCGGCAAACCGGTGATAGTGAGCGACCCCGTGCCGCCCCAAAGCGTGTTGGACCGTGCTTTGGAAGTGGGTGCTGACCTGTGGCGCGTGGGGCAGGACTTCAATGTTTCGGGTGATAAGCAGCAATGGGGTTGGGCCGGGCGGGGCAGGCGTTACAGCGGTTTGGCTTATCCGGCGCTGCGCGGGGCTAACCAGTTGGTCAACGCCGCAGGTGTTTTGGCTGCGCTGACCGCCCTGCGCGAGCAACTGCCGGTTACGGCGCAGGCTGTGCGCAACGGCTTGGCGTTTGTGGAGCTGCCTGGACGCTTTCAGATTATTCCTGGCGAGCCCTCGCTGGTACTCGACGTGGCGCACAACCCGCATTCTGTGGCGGCGCTGGCGGCAAATTTGGATGCTATGGGCTACTTTCCCACCACCCACGCGGTGTTCGGTGCCATGGCGGATAAAGATTTGGCCCCGATGTTTGCCAAAGCCAATCCCCTGATAGATCGCTGGTATTTCACCGATTTACCTACCCCGCGCGCGGCCACGGGCACGGCGCTTCAAGGGCATTGGGCGGCTCAGAACACGCGCAAAGACGCCTTCGCGCAGGCCTTTGCCGACCCGATGCAAGCCCTGCAAGCGGCCATAGCTGCGGCAGACCCCACTGATAGAATCGTTGTCTTTGGGTCGTTCTACACCGTGGGCGGCGTATTGCAGCAGGGCGTGCCCCGGCTGCAGGCCAAACATCTGAAGACTTAAGTCACCTCCACTATGGCATTTTTCAAGTTCCGCAAGGGTGGCGACGAGCATCCCACCCCCCAGCCAGCCACCGAAAGCGTCGAGGTTTTGCGCAAACGCGCACGCCACCGATTGATTGGTGCGGCCATTTTGGTGTTGACGGGAGTGGTGGGTTTTCCCTTGCTGTTTGACAATCAGCCGCGTCCTATTGCCGTAGATATTCCTATCGAAATTCCCGACAAAGCCAAAGTTAAACCCTTGACCGTCACGCCAATGGAACCCGCGCCAGCCGCAAGTGCTGCAATAACGCCACCAGTGGCCTATTCCAAGGCAGGAGACAAGGAAGAAACGATCATCGAATCTAAACCAGTAGCCAAGCCGGAGGCAAAGCCGGAGCCCAAGCTTGTGGCAAAGCCCGAAGTGAAGGCAGAAGCGAAAGCGCAAGATGGTGCCAAAGCGCAAGCGCTGCTAGACGGTAAGGTAGTCGATCACAAGCCCGCAGCAGCAGGCCGCTTTGTGGTGCAAGTGGGCGCATTCGCGGATGTGACCAAAGCCCGTGATGCCCGCCAAAAGCTGGAAAAAGCAGGACTTAAAACCTACACCCAAGTGGTGGAAACGGCTGACGGCAAACGTATTCGGGTGCGCGTGGGGCCGTTCGAGTCCAAAGCAGAAGCCGACAAAGTAGGCGAAAAAGTTAAAAAACTTGACTTGTCTGCCGCAATTCTTGAGTTGTAGAACGCCATGAACGCCTTACCTACCCTGGACTGGATTTTCTTGGGTGTGCTGTTGATCTCACTGGTCATTGGCGCATGGCGGGGTTTGGTGTTTGAAGTGTTGTCGGTATTTAGCTGGATTGCTGCCTTTGTGCTGGCCCAGTGGTTTGCGCCTACAGCGGCGCAGTGGCTACCCATGTCGGGTGCGACAGAGTCCATTCGCTACGCGGTGGGGTTTGTCGTGGTATTTATCGCCGGCATCTTTTTGGGTGGCCTGATTGCCTTTTTGGTTAAGAAGCTGGTCGCAGCCGTCGGGCTGCGCCCTGCGGACCGCATGCTGGGGGCCCTGTTTGGCCTGGTGCGCGGTGCCATCGTTTTACTGGCGCTAACGGTTGTTGTGGGCATGACCCCACTGAAGACGTCGCCAGCATGGCAGGCCTCAATGGGCGCACATATTGCGTCCGTGGTACTTGCAGGCTTGAAGCCTGTGCTGCCAGAAGAGTTCGGAAAATATATACCTTCGTGAGTAAACATCTATGTGCGGAATAGTCGGCGTTGTCAGTAACGCCCCGGTTAATCAACTGATATACGACGCGTTGTTGCTACTGCAGCACCGAGGACAGGATGCCGCCGGCATCGTGACCCAGCAAGAGCGCAAATTCTTCATGCACAAAGCCAAGGGCATGGTCAAAGACGTTTTTCGTACCCGCAACATGCGCTCTTTGCCGGGCAACTGCGGCTTGGGCCAGGTGCGCTACCCCACGGCGGGCAATGCATTCAGTGAAGAAGAGGCGCAGCCTTTTTACGTGAACGCGCCGTTTGGCATTGTCCTGGTGCACAACGGAAATTTGACCAACGCCCATGCACTCAAAGCAGAGTTGTTCAACACCGACCACCGCCACATCAACACCGAAAGCGACTCGGACGTGCTGCTCAACGTGTTGGCGCACGAGATTGAAATGACCACCCGCGGCCTGCCGCTAACCCCGCACGACCTGTTTGCTGCAGTGCGTAATGTGCACCGGCGGGTCAAGGGTTCGTATGCTGTCATCGCGCTCATTGCTGGCCATGGTGTGCTGGCGTTTCGCGACCCGTTTGGTATTCGCCCCTTGTGTATGGGTCGCAGTGGTGAAACGGTGATGTTGGCCAGTGAGTCTGTCTCCCTGGAAGGCACGTTGCACCAGTTTGAACGAAATATTGATCCCGGTGAAGCCGTGTTTATCGATCTGCAAGGCAAAGTGCACGCCCAGCAATGCGCCGATGCACCCACACTGAAGCCTTGTATTTTTGAGTATGTGTATCTCGCCCGTCCCGACTCGGTGATGGACGGTATTTCGGTCTATCAAGCGCGTTTGAATTTGGGTGAGGCGCTGGCTAAACGCGTGATTTCCACCGTGCCACCGAATGAGATCGATGTTGTTATCCCGATTCCTGAGTCCAGCCGCCCCAGCGCAGCACAGCTGGCGCAGCTATTGGGCTTGCCTTACCGCGAAGGTTTTGTGAAAAACCGTTATGTGGGTCGCACCTTCATCATGCCCGGCCAAGCCGTGCGCAAAAAATCGGTGCGTCAAAAGCTCAATGTGATTGCCAGCGAATTCAAGGGCCGTAATGTGCTGTTGGTGGACGACTCCATCGTGCGCGGCACTACCAGCAAAGAAATTGTGCAGATGGCGCGTGATGCCGGTGCCCGCAAGGTCTACATGGCCAGCGCTGCGCCACCCGTGCGTTACCCCAATGTCTACGGCATCGACATGCCCACCAGCAGCGAGCTGGTGGCGCACAACCGCACGGTGGAAGAAATTCGCGAAATCATCGGTTGTGATGCGTTGATTTACCAAGATGTGGACGGCATGAAAAAAGCCATCGGCTCACTCAACCCCAATTTGGCTGGCTTTGATGCATCGTGTTTTGATGGTGTGTACGTCACAGGTGACATCTCTTCCGGTGACATTGCCCGCTTGAACGAAAACCGTGTGGGTGGTGACGAGTCGCAAGAAGATACGTCGCGTTTGGCCCTTCCCAACCTTATCGACTAAGCCTATGGCCCAGCATTCTCTACCTGACGATTTGCACCTTGATACGCTAGCGGTGCGCACCGCGCTTGACCGAAGCCAGTACGGTGAGAACTCCGAGGCGCTGTACCTCACCAGCGGTTATGTGCAGCCCAGCGCAGCCACTTCAGCTGCACGCTTTGCGATGCAAGAAGACGGGTTCACTTACTCGCGCGTGAGCAACCCCACTGTCACCAGCATGGAAATGCGGCTGGCTGCGTTGGAGGGTACCGAGGCCGCCATTGCCACATCGTCGGGCATGTCAGCCATTCTGTTGTTGGGCATGGCTTTGTTACGCGCTGGTGATCATGTGATTTGCTCCCAGTCGGTATTTGGTTCGGTCATACCTATGTTCAGCCGCGAGTTTGCCAAATTCGGTGTTGAGACAAGCTTCGTTTCGCAAACTGATGTAGATGCGTGGAGGGCGGCCGTCAAACCCAACACCAAGCTGCTGTTTGCCGAAACCCCAACCAACCCATTAACTGAGGTGTGTGACATTCAGGCTTTGGCTGATATTGCGCACAACGCGGGGGCATTTCTGGCGGTGGACAACTGCTTTGCCACCCCAGTTTTGCAGCGTCCCGTTCAAATGGGCGCGGATTTCATCATCCATTCGGGTACCAAGTTTTTAGACGGACAAGGTCGAGTCATGGCTGGCGCTATTTGCTGTACCCAAAAACAGCGCGACGAACTGTTCTTGCCTGTGATTCGTACGGCTG
>JBEANP010000229.1:0-4697 GCA_041165385.1 Pseudomonadota bacterium
GCACGCGTGACAAACTTGTGGAAAATGGCAGTTTGCGTATGTTGTTAGACATACCAGTGGTAGAAGTTGCCTTGAATGCTGTGGCGCAAATCGCAATGCGCAACAGTATGGACACCACTCTCTGATCTTTGGGCCGTTGTGCACTTGAGCTTGGGCGAGTCATGCTGTAGATCAGCACCCTAAAGCTAAACAGATTTGGCATTGAGTTCGCTCGGTGTGCCGTTAGTTCCCAGCTGCGTTTAGAGAGTGCGCTCAATTACTTTCACAATATGGGTTCGTAACCAAACCATGAATACATCGATTTCCACCCCCTCTGCCAGTGCTGATTTTCGAGCGCTCAAAGTTTTGGTTGTTGAAGACAACGTTATCAATCAGCGATTAGTCGTGGCTATGTTGCACAAACTGGGGCACACCGGGGTGGTTGTGGGCGACGGAGAGAAAGCATTGAAATGTTTGACAAGGCTGCAGTTTGACGCAGTGCTTATGGATGTAATGATGCCTGTTATGGATGGTATTGAGGCATTGCAAGCCATTCGCCTTCAAGAAGTGCAAACTGGCGTGCACTTACCCGTGGTAATGGCAACTGCACATGCTGAACCGGGTGATGCTGAGCGCTTTCACCTCGCCGGGGCAGATGGCTATGTCATCAAGCCCATTGAAATCACCCAATTAGGGGTCGAATTGCATCGCGTTACTGCTCTATCAAATTGAGCTAATAAAAGCGCGTGACTCTACGCTAAAGCGGGTGTTCCGCGTAGAACTTGCCGCCGTGGTACAGCAGCGGTGACGCACCTTCTCGGTGGGTACAACGCTCTACTTCACCTACAAAAATGACGTGATCGCCTTCGTCGTAACGGCTGCGGTTGAAGCATTCGAAGCTTGCGACCGCTCCGTGTATCAGCGGTGCACCATTAAAGCCGGTGTCAAATTGCACGCCGGCAAAACGATCTGTGCCTTGAGTCGCAAACTGATTCGCCAGCGCTTGCTGGTCGGCTCCAAGTATGTTGATGGCGTAGTGTGATCCTGCTTGAAACGCAGCCATAGACCCCGCTGCACGTGACAAGCTCCAAAGCACCAAGGGCGGCGACAACGACACGGAATTGAAAGAATTGGCAGTTAGACCCACTAACTGGCCAGACGCAGTGCGCGCGGTGACGATGGTGACACCGGTAGCAAACATGCCTAAGGCAGCGCGAAATTCGGGTTGGGAAAAATTGGGGGGCAAAGCCCGCGCGGGCTTGACTGAGATGAGCATGTGAATAATTTAACCGATATCGAGCATCCTACAATGCGAGCATGGTCTTCAAATCGATTTTCATATTCTTCGTTGCTATGATTTCAATAGCTGCTTATGCAGCCCCAATGGGTGCCTGCGCTGATTTTGTTCCAAAATTGCCGAATGTAAAGGCCTCGCTATGCGAAGCTGCCAAGTTGACCGATATGCAGGCACGTTCGGTCCAGGGGCGCACTATTTGGGGCCGCGACGTCATGACCGACGATGCCCAGCTGCGGGTGCTGGTCATTGGCGGCATACATGGCGATGAAATGTCCTCTAGCGCGCTGGCGTTGCATTGGATTGCATTGGCCAGCCAGCCGCCAGCCGACATCAAGATGCCTGTGCACTGGCGTTTTGTGCCCGCGCTCAACCCGGATGGCCTGTTTGCCCGACCAGCGCATCGCACCAATGCCAGTGGCGTGGATTTGAACCGCAACTTTCCCACGCCAAATTGGGCGCGCGATGCACGCAACTATTGGGAAAAGCGCACGCGCAAAGACCCACGTCGGTGGCCTGGCAGTAAGCCTCTGTCAGAGCCAGAGTCACGTTTTCTGGTGGCCCAGATTGACAGCTTTAAGCCCAACCTCATCGTCAGCGTACATGCGCCCTACGGCGTGCTGGACTTTGACGGCCCCGCGGTGCCGCCTAGCAAACTGGGCCGCTTGTACTTAGACCAAGTGGGCATCTTCCCGGGATCTTTGGGCAACTACGCCGGTGTGCACAAGGGCGTGCCGGTGGTGACCATCGAACTGCCTTACGCCGTACGCACGCCACAAGACGCTGAAATGCGCCAAATGTGGCTAGACCTGGTGCGCTGGACTGACGAGCGCCTAGGGCAGGGTAAACACAAGACGCCTTAGTGCCCCAGAATCTTCGACAAGAAGTCCCGGCTGCGTTCGCTTTGTGGGTTGTTGAAGAAGTCGTGGGGATTGTTTTGCTCCACGATCTGGCCTTGGTCCATGAAGATCACCCGATCGGCCACGGCCTTGGCAAAGCCCATTTCGTGCGTGACGCATAGCATGGTGATGCCTTGGTCGGCCATCTCGATCATCACGTCCAGCACTTCTTTGATCATCTCGGGGTCGAGTGCGGAGGTGGGCTCGTCAAACAGCATGATTTTAGGTTTGAGGCACAGTGCGCGCGCAATGGCCACGCGCTGCTGCTGACCGCCAGACAACTGCAGCGGGTACTTGCCGGCTTGCTCGGCAATGCGCACACGCTGCAACTGCTCCATAGCTTTTTCTTCAGCGTCTTTCTTTGGCATCTTGCCCACCCACATAGGTGACAGCGTCAGATTTTCCAGCACCGTGAGGTGAGGGAACAGGTTGAACTGCTGGAACACCATGCCCACCTCTTTGCGGACCTTGTCGATGGCTTTTACGTCGTCGGTGAGCTCGGTGCCATCCACAATCAAACGGCCTTGTTGGTGTTCTTCCAGGCGGTTGATACAGCGAATCAGGGTGGACTTGCCAGAGCCGGATGGGCCGCAGACCACAATGCGTTCGCCTTTGGTCACGGTCAGGTCAATGTCCCGCAGTACATGGAAGCTGTTGCCGTACCACTTGTTGACTTTTTCGAAGGTAATGATGGGTTCAGACATGGTGTTTCCTTAGCGCAATTTGCTTTTGTTAACTTGCTTTTCAATCCACTGGCTGTAACGCGACATGGAGAAGCAAAAACCGAAATAAATGAGGGCGATGAACAGGTAGCCTTCAATCTTGAAAGGCCGCCAGTTGGCATCCGAGTTGAGGGCCAGGCTCATGGCGCCAGTCAGCTCGTACAAGCTGACGATGGTGACCAGCGAGGTGTCCTTGAACGTGGAGATGAAGTTGTTCATGATGCCGGGCACCACCATGGCCAACGCTTGCGGCAACACAATCTTGCGCTGGGTCTGCCAGTAGCTTAGGCCCAGTGTGGCCGCCGCTTCAACTTGGCCTTTGGGAATGGCCTGCAGGCCGCCCCGAATAACTTCGGCCATGTAGGCCGCGGCAAACAAAGTAATGCCTGCCAATACCCGCACCAGCACGTCAATGCTGAAGCCCTGCGGCATCAGCAGGGGAAACATGAACGACGCCATGAACAGCACCGAAATCAGCGGCACGCCGCGAATTAGCTCCACGTAAATGGTGCAAACACTGCGGATCGCAGGCAGGGTGCTTTTGCGGCCTAGCGCTACCACCAATGCAATCGGGAAAGCCATGGTCATGGACAACGAAGCCAGCAAAATAGTGAGTGGTAGGCCACCCCAACGGTCAGTTTCTACCTTGCTCAACCCCAGTGCATCACCGTACATCACGGTAAAGAAGAAGGCTAGCACCGCAACCCATAACACTGCAAGCCAAGGCTTCCAGAATGCGCGCATGCAGCTGGCAACCACTAACCCCAACAGGGCTGCTGTCGCAATGAGCGGACGCCATTGCTCCTCAAACGGGTAGCGTCCAAAAATGATGATGCGAAACTTTTCAGCCACCACACCCCAGCAAGCGCCAGTGGCGGTGTGGCAAGCATCAAAGTCTTTGGCCCACACAGCGTTAAACAGGGCCCAATTGAAAAAGCGCGGCAGGATCAGCAGCAGAACAGCGCCAATCGCCAGGGTGCCAATCGAAGTGCGGATATCGCCAAACAGGTTGGTGCGAATCCAGGCCACCACACCCTCGGTTTTGACCGGGGCGGGGCGGGCAGCAATAGGTTCAAAAATTTGTGCGGTCATGGTTTTAGGCATGGTTTAGGTGCTTAGCGTTCTTTGATGGCCGAACGGGTGTTGTACCAATTCATCATGAACGAGGTAAATAGCGACGTGCTCAGGTACACCAGCATGATGACTGCAATGCACTCCACCGCGCGCCCAGTTTGGTTAATGGCCGTGTTGGCTATGGACACCACATCAGGATAGCCAATGGCCACGGCCAATGACGAGTTTTTGGTGAGGTTGAGGTACTGGTTGGTTACCGGCGGAATGATTACGCGCAAAGCCTGCGGCAACATCACCAGGCGCATGGTTTGCCCGCGGTTCAGGCCCAAGGCGCTGGCGGCTTCAGCTTGTCCCGCAGACACCGACTGAATGCCACCACGCACCACTTCGGCCACAAACGCGGCGGTGTAGATGGTCAGACCGAGCAACACCGACAAAAACTCAGGTGTCAAGGCGCCACCGTTTTCAATGGCGAATTCGCCTTTGACTGGTGCGTTCATCGCCGTAGGTGCACCACCAACCAACCAACCGATAAAAGCGCCTGCCAATGCGATGGCTACAGGCACCCAAAACATGCTTTTAAGTTTGCCGGTGGCCTCGAATCCAAGCTGCGTCTTCTTTCTGTAAAACAAAGCAGCGCCTACGCCAGCCACCAAGCCCCAAGCAGCCCACATATGGCCATTGGCCCATTCGGGAATCGGAAAGTTCAGTCCACCCTTGCTTAAAAAG
>JBEANP010000230.1:0-4691 GCA_041165385.1 Pseudomonadota bacterium
CACCGCGCAACATGGGCTTATGAACATAAAACTCATCAGGGTTTACAGCACCCTGCACCACCGTTTCACCCAATCCGTAACTCGATGTAATGAAAACCACGTCCGAAAAACCGGACTCAGTATCGATAGTGAACATAACACCGGCGGCTCCGATATCGGAGCGCACCATACGCTGGATACCAGCGCTCAACGCCACATGCTCATGAGCAAAGCCTTTATGCACCCTGTAGCTGATTGCGCGGTCGTTATAAAGGGACGCAAATACTTCGCGAATTTTGTGCAAAATATCGTCGATGCCATGCACGTTCAAAAAGGTTTCCTGCTGTCCTGCAAAGGATGCATCAGGTAAATCCTCGGCGGTAGCGGACGATCGCACGGCAAACGTAGCAGCGCGGTTGCCCGCGCTGAGTACTTCAAAAGAATCCCGGATACCTGCCTCGAGCTCTGGCGGAAAAGGTTGGGCCTCCACCATAGTGCGGATTTCTGCACCTGCAAGGGCTAATGCACGCACGTCTTCAGTGTCAAGCGAAGCCAAACGTGCATTGATTTTTCCGCTCAGATCGCCAAATTTCAAAAACTCTCGAAAGGCATGGGCAGTGGTCGCAAATCCAGTGGGAACTTTCACGCCGGTAGGAAGATGGGAAATCATCTCTCCCAAACTGGCATTTTTACCCCCGACCGAATCTACATCGGTCATGCGCAATTTCTCAAACGGGACAACCAAATCGGTTTGGCTAAACAGTGTCGACATACTAAGCTCCAGAAGTTAAAACCGTTGTGTTACCTTTTTAGCCGCGCCCTATGTCTCAGCCTTTGAATTCTTGTTTTGCAGGCTGAAATACTGAGAAAATGCGCGCTTGTGTGGCAATTGTAGGGCTCGCCTTAGCCTAACCAAGGCATAGATCGTAAATGCAGCTTGCAATTGCCTGACTCAAACTCTACCGATACACATTCACATGCCAAATCGCTCTGTATTTTTTGTATCCGATGGCACAGGCATTACGTCCGAAACCTTTGGCAATGCTATCTTGGCTCAGTTTGAGACCAAAGCACGCCATGTACGCCTGCCGTTTATTGACACCGTCGATAAAGCACACCAAGCGGTTCGGCAAATTAACCGCGCAGCAGAAGCTGACGGCAATCGTCCAATTGTGTTCACCACCTTAGTCAATATGGAAGTTCTTAAGGTTATTCAAGACGACTGCCAAGGCATGTTGCTAGACATGTTTGGCATGTTTGTGCGCCCGTTGGAGCAAGAGCTCAAACTCAAATCAAATCACCGCATAGGCCGTTTTAGCGATGCCAGCAAAAGTGTGGAATACCAAAATCGGATTGAAGCGATTAACTTTTCACTCGCCCATGACGACGGTCAAATGAACCGCGACCTAGAGGATTCAGATGTTATTTTGGTGGGTGTAAGCCGTAGCGGGAAAACTCCTACCTCGCTGTATCTGGCAATGCAGTACGGCCTCAAGGCATCGAATTACCCACTCATTCCCGAGGACTTTGAGCGCAGGCAACTGCCTCCCGCCTTGGTGCCGCACCGCAACAAAATATTTGGTCTCACCATTCACCCTGAGCGGTTAAGCGAAATTCGCAATGAGCGCCGCCCAAACTCCAAATACGCATCGATTGAAAACTGCCGCATGGAAATCAGCGAAGCTGAAGCCATGATGCGACGCACCGGCATTCGCTGGTTATCTACGACCACCAAGTCCATCGAAGAAATTGCGACCACAATTCTTCAGGAAATTCGTCCCGAGCGGTTGACATATTGAAATGCGGGTCCATAGGCCGGAATTGCTATTTTTTTATAGCAACTTGCGCAATCTGGACGAAGATTGCAAGTGTTAGTTGCATAAAAGTTGCTACTCAAAGGCCTTAAAGCTGGGTCCAAACCAGAAGTCAGTGCCTATTCTAGGAAGCTGAGATTGCGGTGATGGTTTTTTTTGCAAACACGCGGCATTGCCCCGCCCAAGGGCTTTTCGGTCGGCAGTCTGTAAGGCAGCGTCTAGAAGCGGTCACATTACATGTTTTCAGAAAAAAATGGCTATTTTTTTGTCTTCATTGTAAATGCGAAGAATTCTCATTTACAATGAAACATGAGATGTTAAATATCCTGCGAATTCACCATGAATGCTTCTGCTTGTCACTGCGTTACCGAAAAACCATTACCCAGATGGCCAACGAAGGGCTCGAGGTTGCCGCCGATTAGCACCAAATCAGCCCATTTTTTAAACGTAAACAGGAACGCTTCTTGTTTACATAATTAACACCCTATAGCAAGCCACTTCAGGTCACCTCCCAAGGTTGCCATGACATAGCCAGCCAGCCCTCCAACCTGAAGACTCAAGCTATGCCGAACACTCAACAAAAATCATCACCCTATCAGCAACACAGCCATACTCAACCTTTGCTGCCGCTGGGAGCAATGCTGCTTGCAGGCTCCATGAGCGCTATGGCGCAGCAAGCCAACGAAGTCGAAATCACATCACTGAAGCCAGTCACCATTGTTGAAAAAGCCGAAGAAATCCAAGGCAAAGACACTTTGCGAGCAACCACCACCACCATTGGCAAAGGCAAACAGGAACTTCGCGACATTCCCCAGTCCATCACGGTCGTAACCGAGAAGCTGGTCGATGACCGTAATCTGGACACCCTGAAAGATGCGTTGCACAACACGGCCGGAGTCACTTTTCAGGCTGCAGAAGGCGGGGAAGAGGACATTCGCTTGCGAGGCTTTTCCCTCGCAACATCAGGCGACATCTTCATCGACGGTATGCGCGATGCCGCGTTTTACGAGCGAGATACCTTCAACAACGACCGCATTGAATTGCTACGCGGGTCGGCTTCCATGTTGTTTGGCCGTGGGTCGACCGGTGGTGCCGTCAACCAGGTAAGTAAACAGCCCCGTGCAATGGAAGAAAGTGAAATTACCACCACGGTCGGCAGCTACGGCTACGCCCGCGTGACAGGCGACTTCAATATCCACACCGGCGCAGATGCAGGCTTGCGCATCACGGCAATGACCACCCAGGCCGACAACAACGGCGCGGGTAGCAGCATTGATAAGAAAGGTCTGGCGGCAGCCTACCGTTTTGGCATTGGTACGGCCGACGAATTTTCGATCGGGCTGTACACCCTGCGCAATGACAACGGCATGAACTACGGCATTCGATGGATTAAACCCACTTCAGCCGCCGCTACGTCCACCAGCACCATTAACGAAGCCATAGCGCCCAGCACTTACTACGGCATGGAAAGTGACTACAACAAGGGCGGTGCCGACTACCTGACAGCCAGCCACACCCATCGTTTTCAAGACGGGGGCGAGTTAAAATCCACAGTCCGCAAAGGCCAATTCACACGTGACCAGCGCGCCAGCTCAATCAACTACGGGGCCGGCACAGGCATCAATAACTTTTCAGATGCCACGGTCATCACCCGTGGCAACAACAACAAAATTCAAGACCTGAACGGCACCTACGCCCAAAGCGACTACAGCACCAAATTCTCGGCACTGGGGGTGAAGCACCAACTCATGGTTGGCACAGACCTGGCACAAGAATCTAAAAATGTGTACGCAGCATCGGCGCTGGCTGCAAAACCCACCACCACGGTGGGCAACCCAGACAACGGAGCAACGATCAACGAAGCGGCCCGAATTTTGACGGTGTCCAGTGCGTTCAGCGCAGACAACCTGGGTTTGTACGCACAAGACATGGTGCAAATTGCCGATCACTGGAAAGTGGTGGGAGGCCTGCGATTTGACCGCATGCGCGGTAACTTCGATACCCTGAATACTGCGGGCCAAATCACCGGTTCCTACGCACAGACCATTTCCAACTGGAGCAAACGCCTGGGCGTTCTTTACCAGCCAACAGAACTCAGTTCGTACCATTTTTCGTACGGCACCTCGTTCAACACCTCCGCGGATACCTATTCGTATGTAGGCAACACCAATGCGGCAAGAATACAAGCCGCCAATACACCACCCGAACAAAGCAGCAATATTGAGGTAGGGGCCAAATTGGACAGCGCCAACAAAATGTTCAGTACCCGGCTGGCGGTATTCCAGTCCACAAAATACAACGAACGCAATACGGACCCCGACTCTTCCGCCACCATGATGCTGCTTTCTGGCCAGCGCCACACCACGGGTCTGGAAATCGACATTACCGGCCGCATTACTCCCCAATGGGAGGTGTTTGGCTCCTATATGTGGATGCCTGACGCCATGATTGACGTGTCCAACGCAACGGGCAATGGAGCCCGCCAAGGCGAGCGTCCCGGACTCACCCCTATTCACAGTGGCACGGTGTGGTCCACCTACCAAGTCACTCCTGCACTGCGTGTGGGTTCTGGTATCAACTTTCGCGGTGAACAGTCCCCAGCCACCAACCCCGGCTTCATGGCACCAGCTTATGCCACGCTGGACTTGATGACGGAGTACCAATTCACCGAACGCTACGTGCTCAAGGTCAACGTGACCAACGTGATGGACAAGCTGTATGCCGACTCGCTGTACACCAACTTTTATGTTCCCGGCTCTGGACGCAACATCCAAGCCACGATGAACATCAAGTTTTAATCCCATCCCACCCTACCCCGCCATGCTTTTGCACCTGCCCCAACTGCTAACCCCGCAAGAGGTGTCTGACGCCCAAACCTTGCTGGCCACTGCCCCCTGG
>JBEANP010000231.1:0-4688 GCA_041165385.1 Pseudomonadota bacterium
GCGCCATCACACTGGCAACCTCGTTCACAAACTGGGTGAAATCCAGGTGTGCAGTGTCGTCAGCGCGGTCGGATATGGTGCGTATTGCTACAAAAGCAACGCCATGGTCATGGCACACTTGCGCCACAGCAGCGCCCTCCATTTCTACTGCCAGCGGCTGATGACCAGCGGCTTGCAACCCGGCCACCAAAGCAGCTACCTCTTGTGCACCATTGATAAAGCGGTCGCCGCTGGCAATCAGTCCTTCGTGTACTTTTGGCAGTTGGTGGGGGTGGTTACCGAAGCCGCGCATCGCTGTGCGACAGGCTTGGGCAAGTTCTACAGCCAGCAGTGTGTCAGCCGGAAAAATAGACATCTGGGTGAGCGGCACTTCAAACCTTGGAAACAAGGGCGAGGCATCCAAGTCGTGCTGCACATAGCTAGTGCCCACCACCACATCGCCCACCCGCACTCCATCTCCTACGCCACCGGCTACGCCAGTGAACACAATGCGGGTGCAACCAAACCTTTCAATCAACGCTGCGGCGGTGGTCGCGGCAGCCACCTTGCCGATACGCGACAGGGCCAGCACAACGCGCTGCCCCAGCAAATAACCACACCAAAAGTCACGCCCAGCGTAACGAATGCATTCGGGTTGGTCGAGTTGAGAGATGAGTCCTTGCTGCTCTTGCGCCAAAGCGCTGAGCACAGCCAGGGGCGGCACCACACTCATTTATCGCGCAATTCTCGACGCAGGACTTTGCCAACCGGAGTTTTGGGTAGGTCCACGCGGAACTCAATGGTTTTGGGTTGCTTGTAGCCCGTGAGGTACTCTTTGCAATAAGCACGCACATCGGCCTCTGAGAGATTGGGGTCTTTTTTGACAATGACCAACTTCACGGCCTCGCCGGTTTTGGCATCCGCAATACCAATGCAAGCGCACTCCATAACGCCGGGCATTTGTGCCACCACATCTTCTAGTTCGGTGGGGAACACATTGAAGCCGCTGACCAAAATCATGTCTTTTTTACGGTCCACAATCTTGAAAAAACCGCGCGCATCGACCACTCCGATATCGCCCGTTTTGAAGTAACCGTCCGCCGTCATCGCCTTGGCTGTTTCGTCAGGGCGCTGCCAGTAGCCTGCCATCACCTGCGGGCCTTTAATGGCGATTTCACCGGGCTGTCCAGCTGGCACATCCTGGCCATCGTCGTCCAGCAGGCGCAAATAGGTGCTGGGCAAGGGCACGCCAATGGTGCCGGTATATGCCGTGGCGGTCACTGGATTACAGGTAGCAGAGGGCGATGTCTCGCTGAGTCCGTAGCCTTCGCAAATGGGGCACCCAGTTTTTTCAAACCACAGCTTGGCCACGCTACTTTGCACCGCGGTACCGCCACCCACGGACACCTTGAGGTGGCTCCAGTCCACGGTATTGAAGTCCAGATGGCTGGCTAGGCCATTAAAAAGCGTGTTAACTGCTGGAAAACTGTGGACTGTGTGCTTGGAAAGCTCTTTCAGCACACCAGGAATATCGCGGGGGTTGGGGATCAGTATCAGCTTGCCGCCTGTGCGCATGGATAGCATCATGCCGACTGTAAAGGCGAAGATGTGATACAGCGGCAGCGCGCACACGCTCGTGGGCTGCTGCCCAGCAGGAACTTTTTGCATGACCGGATCATTCCAGGCTTCTGACTGCAGCACATTGGCAATCACGTTGCGGTGCAACAGCACTGCGCCTTTAGACACACCCGTAGTACCCCCGGTATATTGCAACACAGCAACATCGTCAGCTTTAGAGGCTGGCCTTTTAAACGATGCTTTTGTGCCTTGGGCAATTGCAGTGTTAAAGCGTACCGCGTCGGGCAGGTCATAGGGCGGCACCAATTTTTTAACGTTGCGCACCATATAGTTGACCACCGCACCTTTGAGCAAGCCAAGTTGGTCGCCCATGGCGCAAAGCACCACATGTTTGACAGGGGTGGAGGCTATGCACTTTTCCAACGTGACGGCGAAATTTTCAATAATGACAATGGCTTTTGCACCCGAGTCTTTGAGTTGATGCTCAAGCTCGCGGGCGGTATAGAGTGGGTTCACGTTCACCACCACGTAGCCGGCTCGCAAAATACCGGCCACAGCCACAGGGTATTGCGGCACATTGGGCATCATGATTGCTACGCGATCGCCCTTTACCAACCCCAACCCTTGCAAATAGGCGGCAAATGCCTGGCTCAGACTATCGGTCTGAGCATAGGTAACGTCTTGGCCCATGAAGTTATAGGCCACCTTGGTGGCGTATTGCTGGAAGCTTGCCTCCATCAAATCCATCAACGAGTTATACCGCCCCGCATCAATATCTGCTGGCACACCCGGTGGGTAGCTGGTTAACCAAACGCGTTCTGTCATGCCTTGTCTCCACTGCGCTAAATCGGCGGTGCATTGTTGCAGCGATCCATGCGCTGCTCACGTATGTTTTCCCTATGGGACGATGGCGGTGCTCAGACCTTTAACGCACCCAATACTTCGTCGAGCATTTTCTTGGCGTCACCAAACAACATGCGATTGTTTTCTTTGTAAAAAAGCGGGTTGTCCACACCGGCGTAGCCCGAGGCCATGCTGCGTTTCATCACAATCGATGTCTTCGCTTTCCAGACTTCTAGAACCGGCATGCCGGCTATTGGACTACTAGGATCGTCTTGTGCAGAGGGGTTCACGATGTCATTGGCACCGATGACCATCACCACGTCGGTGTTGGCAAAATCGTCGTTGATCTCGTCCATCTCATACACGATGTCGTACGGCACTTTAGCCTCAGCCAGCAGCACGTTCATGTGGCCAGGCATGCGCCCTGCGACCGGATGAATGCCGAAGCGCACATTCACGCCCTTGGTACGCAGGGTGCGGGTGATTTCAAACACCGTATGCTGCGCCTGGGCCACGGCCATACCGTAGCCAGGAACAATGATCACGCTCTTGGCATCAAGAAGGAGTTCCGCAGTCTCAGTCGCATTGATTGGCACCACTTCACCCGCAGGTTGGGCCGCATCACCGGCAGGTTTGGGCGCTGCACTGGTGGTACCAAATCCACCGGCTATGACGCTGATAAAACTGCGGTTCATGGCGTTGCACATGATGTACGACAGGATGGCCCCGCTGGAGCCCACCAAAGCACCGATCACGATTAACAAATCGTTGGACAACATGAAACCCGTGGCAGCCGCCGCCCAGCCAGAATAGCTGTTCAGCATGGACACCACTACGGGCATGTCAGCACCGCCAATGGCCATCACCATGTGCACTCCAAACAGCAGGGCAACGACCGTCATCACAATGAGTGGGGTCATGCCAGCGTCCAGGCTTTGCGCGTTTAAGAACTCACGCGCAAAGTAGGCCACTATCAGCAGCCCAGCCAGGTTTAGCCAGTGGCGGCCCGGCAGCAGCAAGGGACTGCCACCAATGCGCCCAGACAGCTTGCCGAATGCAATCACCGAACCCGCCAAGGTGACCGCACCGATAAAGATACCGATGTAGATTTCCATCTCATGGATGGTTTTTGCAGCCCCGGTGTACGCCGCCGAAGCGGTGGGATCCACATAGGTTGCAAAGCCCACCAACATAGCAGCCAGCCCGACCATGCTGTGCATGAACGCCACCAACTCGGGCATTTGCGTCATTTGCACGGTGCGGGCTGCGTACAGGCCGATGCCCCCACCAATCACCATGGCACCCACAATCCAGGGGATACCGGCCATTGTGACCGCGGGGCCAAAGACCGTGGCCAACACGGCCAACGCCATGCCGACCATGCCGTACAGATTACCGCGCAAGGCGGATTCCTGATTGGACAAGCCGCCCAGGCTCAGAATAAAAAGAATGGTCGCACCAATGTAGGAGACCGTAGCCAAACTTGCAGACATCGTGGTCTCCTTAACGGCGGAACATGGCCAGCATGCGCTGGGTGACGGCAAAGCCGCCGAACATATTGATAGCGGTGAGCACAATCGCCGCAGCGGCCAGCCAGGAAATCAGACCATTGGGCCGATTGACCGCATTCGCAATGGGCGACACCTGCACCAGCGCGCCGATAGCAATGATGCTGCTGATGGCATTGGTCACGCTCATTAACGGCGTATGCAAGGCCGGCTTCACATTCCACACCACCATGTAGCCCACAAAGCAAGCCAAGACAAACACTGTGAAGTGGGCCAAAAACTCCTGGGGGGCGTTGGCACCGATCACCCAGAAGAGTGCAGCCGCCACGCCAAACACAATGGCCAGCGTGCTGCCCGCCATGGGTTCACTGGGCGCACCGTGCCCGTGCGCTTTTTTGACTACGGGTGCTGCCACTGGCTTAGCGGCCAATGGAGCAGCGGGCGCTTTGGGCGCCGGTGCGGGCCAGGTGATGCTGCCGTCTTTGATGACCGTAAGGCCCCGGATGGCATCGTCTTCCATGTTGACATTGATGCGCCCGTCTTTGGTTTTGCACAGCTCTTCTGTGAGGCGGAATAGGTTGGTGGAGTACAGCGTGGACGACTGCTTGGCCAAGCGCGACGCCAAGTCTGTGTAGCCCACAATGGTCACACCATGTTTGACCACCGACTGGCCAGGTTCGGTCAGCTCGCAATTACCGCCTTGTTCAGCCGCCATATCCACAATGACGCTGCCGGGCTTCATGCTGCGCACCATCTCTGCAGTAATGAGTTTGGGCGCGG
>JBEANP010000232.1:0-4648 GCA_041165385.1 Pseudomonadota bacterium
GCCTTGGTTGCTGGAATTCAGGCTGGCCGAAGGCAGCATGCCAATCGACCCGGTCAGCATGGAGGCCTCGTCCGACAAAATGTCGCCGAACATATTGCCCGTAACTACGACGTCAAAGCGTTTTGGTGCCTTGACGAGTTGCATGGCGGCGTTGTCCACATACATGTGGTCTAGAGCAATGTCAGGGTACTCTTTGCCTACTTCTGACACCACATCTTTCCAGAACTGAAAAGTTTCCAACACGTTGGCTTTGTCCACACTGGTAACGCGACCTTCAGAGCCCGCAGCTTTGCGCGTGCGCGCCGCTTTGAAGGCTACGTGGGCGATACGCTCGATTTCGGGGCGGCTGTAGCGCATGGTGTCAAAGGCTTCTTCAGCGCCTGGAAAGTGGCCATCCACCGCTACACGGCGACCGCGTGGCTGGCCAAAATAGATGTCGCCAGTGAGCTCCCGAATAATCAAAATATCCAGTCCAGCAATGAGTTCAGGCTTCAGGCTTGATGCATCGACCAATTCTGGATAACAAATGGCGGGGCGAAAGTTGGCGAACAGCCCCAAGTTCTTGCGCAGACCCAAAATAGCTTGCTCAGGGCGCAGAGGTCGGTCCAGCGCGTCATATTTCCAGTCTCCTACGGCCCCGAATAAAACGGCGTCGGCGTCTTTGGCCAACTTCAATGTTGACTCAGGAAGCGGGTGTCCATGGGCTTCAAATGCAGCACCACCTACGAGCGCTGTTTCCATCTCAAACGAAAGGTCCAGCGCATTCAAGACTTTGACGGCCTGCGCAACAATTTCAGCTCCTATGCCATCACCGGGCAATACTGCAATTTTCATTTCAAATTTTCCTAATGGGTGGACCACAGCGCGTGCATCTAAACTGCTGATGCGCTGCAAATTGCTCTGTTATTTGTAGCGGCTTACGCACGCATGCTGTGGGCTAACCAAGGTTTTTGTGCCAAACGCAGGGCTTCAAAAGCCTTAATTTTGTCAGCATGGCGCAGGGTGAGACCGATGTCGTCAAAACCGTTAAGCAAACAGTATTTGCGAAACGCCTGTACGTCAAAAGGAATTTCTTCCCCCTGCGGTTTCACCACCACTTGACGCTCCAGATCAATCGTTAGCGTGTAGCCCGGAAAGGCCGCTGCTTCACTGAAGAGTTGGTCGATGTGGTCTTCCGCCAAAACGATGGGTAGCAACCCGTTTTTGAAGCTGTTATTGAAAAAAATATCTGCATAACTGGGTGCCAAAATAGCCCTAAAACCAAACTGGTCGAGTGCCCATGGTGCATGTTCACGCGATGAACCGCAACCAAAGTTTTTACGTGCCAGCAGGATAGATGCGCCAGCGTATCGGGGCAGGTTTAGTACAAAGTCTGTATTGATCTTTCGGCTGGTTGGATCCTGGCCCGGAAAGCCAGCATCTAAGTAGCGCCACTCGTCAAACAGATTTTGTCCGAAACCGGTTTTACGGATGGACTTGAGGAATTGCTTGGGAATGATCGCGTCGGTATCCACGTTTTCGCGGTCCATGGGCGCAACAAGGCCTTTGTGTACTGTGAATGACTTCATTATTTTTTGACTGAATTTTCAATTTTCTCGCCGGCTTTTTGTAAATCTTGGCCCATGCCCTTAACTGTATTGCAGGCTGACAAGAGCGCTATGGCGCCTATTAGCATCAAAGTGAAGACTGTTTTCATAGCGTTCTCCGTAGCGTGATTAGCTAAACTTGCGAATATCAACAAAATGGCCATGAATGGCCGCTGCAGCCGCCATGGCAGGGCTCACCAAGTGGGTTCGTCCACCAGCGCCTTGGCGTCCTTCGAAATTGCGATTACTGGTGGAGGCGCAACGTTCACCTGGCTCCAAACGATCAGCATTCATTGCTAGGCACATTGAGCACCCCGGCTCTCGCCATTCAAAGCCGGCAGCCTTGAAAATTTCGTGCAACCCTTCGCGCTCGGCTTGCTCTTTAACCAAACCAGAGCCAGGAACCACCAATGCCAGTTTGACATTTTTGGCAACGCGTTGGCCAAGCTTCTTGACGACTGCAGCAGCTTCACGCATGTCTTCAATACGGCTGTTGGTACATGAGCCGATGAATACTTTGTCAATGAATAAGTCGTCCAGTGCTTTGCCAGGCTCCAGCCCCATGTACACCAGTGCACGCTCAATGGCGCTTCGCTTATTCAAGTCTTTTTCTTTGTCTGGATCGGGGACGCGTCCATCAATACCCAAAACCATTTCAGGTGACGTGCCCCAAGTGACTTGGGGCACAATTTGACTGGCATCAAGCTCAACAGTGGTGTCGAATTTGGCACCAGCGTCAGAGTGCAGTGTTTTCCAAAAAGTGACGGCATGCTCCCATTCCAAAGTTGCCGCATCGCCGTTCACACTACCGTGGCCAGGGGCAAGTGGACGACCCTTAACGTAGTCGATAGTTTTTTCGTCTACAGCCACCAAGCCAGCACGTGCACCGGCCTCGATGGCCATGTTGCAGACCGTCATGCGCCCTTCCATGCTGAGGGCTCGGATAGCAGAGCCACCAAATTCAATGGTGTAGCCGGTACCGCCAGCCGTACCAATCTTGCCTATGATGGCCAACACAATATCTTTGCCTGTGCAGCCCTTGGATAATTGGCCTTCAACCCTGACCAACATGTTTTTGGCTTTTTTTGCCAATAGGGTCTGGGTTGCCATCACGTGTTCCACTTCGCTGGTGCCAATGCCGTGGGCCAATGCGCCAAACGCGCCATGTGTGGATGTGTGGGAATCTCCGCAGACCACAGTCATACCAGGCAATGTGGCACCATTTTCTGGCCCAATGACGTGGACAATGCCTTGACGCTTGGATAAAAACGGAAAATAGGCAGCGGAACCAAATTCGCGAATGTTGTTATCCAGCGTTGTAACTTGCTCTTTGCTGGTGGGGTCAGTAATGCCGTCATAGCCACGCTCCCAGCCCGATGTTGGGGTGTTATGGTCGGCTGTGGCCACAATGGAGCTCACACGCCACACCTTGCGGCCAGCCTCCCGTAGACCTTCAAATGCTTGAGGGCTAGTGACTTCGTGCACCAAGTGCCGATCTATGTAGAGAATAGACGTGCCGTCTTCTTCGGTGTGGACAACGTGGTCATCCCAGAGTTTGTCGTACAGCGTACGTGCGTGAAGTTGTGAATCCATGCGAGCCTTGCAATTGTTTTTTTGGCAACCTATCATTTTATGCGCCCCGGCGCCGGGTAGCACACAAGAAAAAGCCCGCCAGCGTTGCCGCCCGGCGGGCCTGTCAAATAAAACCGGAAATTAGCGTTGACCGATAGGCAAAACGTCACGTTGCACAGAGCCTGTGAACAACTGGCGTGGGCGGCCGATTTTGTACTCGGGGTCGCCAATCATTTCGTTCAATTGTGCAATCCAGCCCACGGTACGCGCCAAGGCGAATATGGCTGTGAACAGGCTAACTGGGATACCAATGGCACGCTGCACGATGCCGGAATAGAAGTCCACGTTGGGGTACAACTTGCGTGAAACAAAGTACTCGTCTTCCAACGCAATCTTTTCCAGCGCCATGGCGAGTTTGAACAAGGGGTCGTTTTCCAGGCCCAATTCAAGCAAAACTTCTTTGCATGTCTCTTGCATTAACTTGGCGCGCGGGTCGTAGTTTTTGTAAACCCGGTGACCGAAGCCCATCAATTTCACGCCGGAGTTCTTGTCTTTGACTTGCTCCATGAATTGGCCAACTTTGGATATGCCACCCATTTTCTGAATGTCTTCGAGCATGTTCAAGCAGGCTTCATTGGCGCCGCCGTGGGCCGGACCCCACAGGCAAGCCACGCCAGCAGCGATGGCGGCAAACGGATTGGTACCAGAGCTACCACACAGGCGTACGGTAGATGTAGATGCATTTTGCTCATGGTCAGCGTGCAACACAAAAATGCGGTCTAGAGCACGTTCGATCACTGGGTTGACGACGTACTCTTCGCACGGGGTAGCAAACATCATGTGCAAAAAATTGCCGGCGTAGCTCAGGTTGTTCTTGGGGTACATGTAGGGCTGGCCTACGCTGTACTTATAGGCCATGGCAACCAGTGTGGGCATTTTTGCGATCAAGCGGATCGCGGAGATTTCGCGGTGCTCAGGGTTGTTAATGTCTGTGCTGTCGTGATAGAAAGCCGACAAAGCGCCCACCAAGCCAGTCATGATGGCCATGGGGTGTGCATCACGGCGAAAACCGCGCAAGAAAAATTGCATTTGCTCATTGACCATGGTGTGGTTGGACACACGCTTTGTGAAATCTGCTTTGCCTGCGGCATCCGGCAAATTGCCGTACAGCAATAGGTGACAGGTTTCCAAGAAATCGCAGTTGGTCGCAAGCTGCTCAATCGGGTATCCACGGTACAGCAGTTCGCCCTTGTCACCGTCAATGTAGGTGATGGCGGATTGGCAAGATGCTGTTGACAAAAAGCCCGGATCGTAGGTGAACATACCCGTCTGGGCATAGAGTTTGCGGATATCAACAACATCTGGGCCTACATTGCCTTGGTAAACGGGCAATTCGACACTAGGGCTGCCGTTGCTGAACGACAGGGTGGCTTTGTTATCAGCTAATTTCATCTTTCGCCTTTCAGAGGGGTTCTCTCAACATTTTCAAA
>JBEANP010000233.1:0-4588 GCA_041165385.1 Pseudomonadota bacterium
GCGCCCTCACCTGGCCAACCCGGCCTGGACCCTGACCGAGGCCGCCAAGATTGGTTACACCGGGCTGGGCTGGCCCAAGCAATATGTGTCGGGGAAAAGCCAGATGGAAGCCAACTTCCAGCGCGAAAAAGCACAAGCCGCCATGGCAGCCCAGTCGCCTGCACGTGCCGCAGAGGCGTGAATCAGCCTATGCAAAACACACTGCCCTTGAACGGCAAACACGCACTGGTAACCGGTGGCGGGCAAGGTATTGGCGCGGCCATTGCGCGCCAACTGGTGGCTGCCGGTGCACAGGTCACAGTGCTGGGACGGCGGTTGGATGTTGTTCAAACGCTGGCCAACGAAATGCCCGGCCAGGTGCACGCCGTTGCCGCCAACGTGGCAGATGCAACCCAAGTAGAAGCGGCATTTGCAGCAGCACGCGCGCGCTTTGGGCCCGTGTCAATTCTGGTGAACAACGCAGGGCAAGCCCACAGTGCGCCCTTTCTCAAAACAGATGCGGCACTGTGGGACCAGATGCTGAGCGTCAACCTCACCGGCAGCTTTGTCTGCACCCAGGCCGCCCTGCCCGACATGGTGCAAGCGCAGTGGGGCCGTGTTATCAATGTGGCCAGCACTGCGGGCATGACGGGGTATGCCTATGTGGTCGCGTATTGCGCGGCCAAACATGGCGTCATCGGTATGACGCGTGCGCTGGCACTGGAAGTAGCCAAGAAAGGCATCACCGTGAACGCCGTCTGCCCCGGCTACACCGAAACCACTATCTTGAAAGAAAGCATTACCAACGTCATGCAAAAAACTGGACGCACCGAAGCACAAGCGCGCGAAGAATTCACCGCTGGCAATCCGCAGGGCCGCCTGGTGCAACCCGACGAGGTGGCCAACGCCGTGCTTTGGCTTTGCGCGCCGGGGGCCAGTGCGGTCACCGGCCAAAGTATTGCCGTGTGCGGCGGCGAGGTGATGGCATGAAAGCAGACCCCAGCCGCACCCTGCTCAATGCCGCCGACGAACTCGGTCACGAAGCCCGCTCTGGTGGTGCAGACCATGCGGCGCTAAAACTCTGGTTGCGCATGCTGGCATGCACCACACAAATTGAAGACGAAATCCGCCGCCGCCTGCGCGCCCGGTTTGATATTTCGCTGCCACGCTTTGACTACATGGCCCAGCTTTACCGCCAGCCCGCCGGGCTGAAGATGAGCGAGTTGTCGCGTTTTTTGATGGTGACCGGTGGCAACGTGACCGGCGTGACCGATGAACTGGTGCGCGAAGGCATGGTGTCGCGCCAAAACAGCCCCACCGACCGCCGCACCTGGATTGTGTGCCTGACCCCCAAGGGCCGTGACACCTTTGAGAGCATGGCCAAAGAGCACGAGCAGTGGATTCTGGAGCTTTTCTCCGGCATGGACGCATCCACCGTGCAAACCCTTTACAGCCAGTTGGGCGCCTTGCGCGTGCAACTGGTCCGCAAGCAAGACCCTGGCAGCAAGGACAACACATGACCAACACCACAACATCGACCACACCAGTTGCGCTAGACCCCGCATTGGCGGCAGGCAACCACAAGCAACTGGCGCACTACGCAGCCAAACACTTTCAATGGCAGTGTGCCGATGGTGTGGCCACCATCACGCTAAACCGCCCCGAGCGCAAAAACCCACTCACCTTTGACTCGTATGTGGAACTGCGCGACCTGTTCGGCCAGCTTAAGTACGCGCAAGACGTGCATGCCGTGGTGGTGTGTGGCGCGGGCAACAACTTTTGCTCGGGGGGTGATGTGCATGAAATCATTGGCCCGCTGATCGACTTAAGTGCCCCGGATTTGCTGATGTTCACTCGCATGACCGGCGACCTTGTCAAGGCTATGCGCGCCTGCCCCCAGCCCATCGTCGCAGCTATTGATGGTGTGTGCGCCGGTGCGGGTGCCATCATCGCCATGGCGTCTGACATGCGCCTGGGCACGGCCCGCAGCAAAACTGCTTTCTTATTTAACCGCGTGGGACTGGCGGGCTGCGACATGGGGGCCTGCGCCATCCTGCCGCGCATCATCGGCCAAGGCCGCGCGAGTGAGTGGCTTTTCACCGGCCGTTCCATCGGCGGCGAAGAAGCCGAGCGCAGCGGATTTTTCAACCGCCTGTGCGAGCCGGATCAGTTGCAAGAGGCCGCAGCATCCCTGGCACGCGACCTGACTGCCGGCCCTACCTTTGCAAACGGCATGACCAAGACCATGCTGCACCAGGAATGGTCCATGTCAGTTGACCAGGCGATTGAGGCCGAAGCCCAGGCCCAAGCCATCTGCATGCTGACCCAGGACTACAAGCGCGCCTATGAAGCCTTTGTGGCCAAACAGCGCCCTGTATTCCAAGGCAACTGAAAAGGCACACCATGAGCGACACCAATTACCTCAGCTGGCCTTTTTTTGCGCCCCACCATGATGCGCTGGCCCGCACGTTGGACGCTTGGGCCACGGCCCACATCTCCCAAACCCACGGCCACGATGTGGATGCCGAGTGCAAAGCTTTGGTGCGCAGCCTGGGTGCTGCAGGCTGGCTCAAATATGCGGTGGGCGGCAGTGCTTACGGCGGTGCAGGTGACGTGATAGACACCCGCAGCATTTGCCTGATTCGCGAAACGCTGGCCCGCCATTCCGGCCTGGCCGACTTTGCGTTTGCCATGCAGGGCCTGGGCAGCGGTGCCATCAGTCTGGCAGGCACTGAGGAACAGAAGCAGCGCTACCTGCCCCGTGTGGCCCGTGGTGAGGCCATTGCGGCGTTTGCGTTGAGCGAGCCCGATGCCGGCTCCGATGTTGCGGCCATGCAGTGCAGCGCCCATGTCGATGGTGACCATGCGGTGCTCAATGGCAGCAAAACCTGGATATCCAATGGCGGCATTGCCGACTTTTATGTGGTGTTTGCCCGCAGCGGTGAGGCCCCCGGTGCACGCGGTATCAGCGCGTTTATTGTGGATGCCAATACGCCGGGCTTTGAAATTGCCGAGCGCATCGATGTCATTGCGCCGCACCCCCTTGCCACGCTGCGCTTTACCGATTGCCGCGTTCCGTTAACGCAGCGCGTAGGTGATGCCGGAGAAGGTTTCAAAGTCGCCATGCGCACGCTGGATGTGTTCCGCACTTCGGTGGCTGCGGCGTCGCTGGGCTTTGCGCGGCGCGCCATGGACGAAGCGCTGTTGCGTGCAACCACCCGCAAGATGTTCAACCAGACGCTGGCCGACTTTCAGCTCACCCAGGCCAAGCTGGCACAGATGGCCACCACCATCGACAGCAGCGCCCTGCTCACCTACCGCGCCGCCTGGCTGCGCGACCAGGGCAAGCCGGTGACCCGCGAAGCCGCCATGGCCAAGATGACCGCCACCGAAGGCGCGCAACAGGTCATAGATGCAGCGGTGCAGATCTGGGGCGGCATGGGCGTGGTCAGCGGCCACATTGTGGAGCGCCTGTACCGCGAGATTCGCTCTCTGCGCATTTACGAAGGTGCTACCGAGGTGCAGCAACTCATCATTGCGCGCGACTTGCTGAAAGAAGTTTCCACCGGGAGCCGCCATGCCTAGCGCCCACATCGACACCTTTGCGCGGGACAACCTGCCGCCACCCGAATTGCAACCGGTTTTTTTATTTGACCTGCCAGAGCTGCAGTTTCCCGAACAACTCAACTGCGCCACTGAACTGCTGGACCGGCACATCGAAGAAGGCCATGGTGATCGCATGTGCCTGCGCTCGCCCACGCTGCAATGGACGTATGCCGACCTGCAAGACAAGGCCAACCGCATTGCGCAGGTACTGGTCAACGACATGGGCGTGGTGCCCGGCAACCGCGTGCTACTGCATGCGCCCAACAACCCCATGATGGTGGCCTGCTGGTTTGCGGTGATTAAAGCGGGCGCTATCGCTGTGACCACCATGCCGCTGCTGCGCGCCAAAGAACTCAAAGCCGTGATCGACAAGGCCGAAATTCACCATGCGCTGTGCGATGCAAGTTTGTCGGTGGAAATGCAGTCTGCGGCATTGCAATGCCCAGCCTTGCAAAAAATTCGCCACTTCAACTACGAAGGCCCGGACAGTCTGGAGGCCGCCATGGTGCGCCAAAGCGGCATATTTACCAACGTGAACACTGCTGCGGACGACACCTGCATCATTGCGTTCACGTCAGGCACCACCGGCGTTCCCAAGGCCACCATGCACTTCCACCGTGACGTGATGGCCGCCTGCGCTTGCTGGCCGCGCCATGTGTTGCGCCCCACGGCGGACGATGTGTTCATGGGCAGCCCGCCGCTGGCATTTACCTTTGGTTTGGGAGGGCTGGTGTTGTTCCCCATGTCGGTGGGGGCATCCACAGTGCTGCTGGAAAAAGCAGGGCCACCCCAGTTGCTGGAAGGCATTTCGCACTATGACGTAACAGTGCTGGTCACCGCACCCACGTCGTACCGCACGCTGGCACCGCGTGGTATTGAGCTGCGCAAGACCCGACTCAAACACTGTGTGTCGGCCGGGGAGGCATTGCCTGCGTCCACCCGCGCGTTGTGGCGTGAGGCCACGGGTATTGAGCTGATTGACGGCATAGGCTCCACCGAACTG
>JBEANP010000234.1:0-4561 GCA_041165385.1 Pseudomonadota bacterium
GAACTGGGCGCTTGAGCCCCTGGGCTGGGGCGAGACCCATGAGATCGGCCACAACTTGCAGCGCACCAAGCTCAAGATTTATGCCGGGCAATCGACCGAGGTGTCCAACAACATTTTCCCATCGCACAAACAAATGGCGTTCAACAAAGCCACTAACCCCGCCAGCCCGATCAAGCGCGGCACCGGCAGCGGCACTGGCCCTGCGGGAAGCGGTGCTTTCACCTTGATTCAGGCCTCCATGCAGAGCGGCGCGTCTGCCACCGCGATGTTTGATGCGGTGTGGAAAGACACAACCTACGCTGCCAATAACAGCCTGCGCGTCATGTTCTACCGCCAGTTGGTGGAATATGCCCGCACCTACAACACCGCCTTCACAGATGGTTGGGAGTTGTACACCTTGATGTATTTGCTGGAGCGCAATTTAACAGCCAGTGAAGCTACCTGGACCACGGTGGGCGCCACATCGCCTACGCCCACGACCAAGCTGGTTTTCAACACCTACGCCGCCTTCCCCACGAGCATGGATGGCAATGATTTCATGTTGATTGCCGCCTCGCGCATCATCGGCAAAGACATGCGCCCGGTGTTTGACATGTGGGGCGTGACGTATTCGGCAGCGGCCGCCTCGCAGGTGGTGGCTTATGCGTACATTGCGGCAGACAAATTGCTGTTCCCCATGAAGGACGTGAATGCCTATGTGGGCGGTCCTAGTGGTCTCAATGTGGGTGCGCCTATCACCATGACGGCTACCGTGGCGTACCCCAGCGGCTATTAACCAAAGAAGACCCAATGGCGGTAGTTTTTGAGTTCAACGCGGCTCTTGCTGCGTGGCGCAGTGAATGCCCCCACCGCCAGCGGCAATGGCGTCTATGGGTATTTGCACAATTTCGCGCTGGGAAAACAGGCGCGCAAGGCTGGCCTTGGCCGCCCGGTCTGCAGCTGCATCACCAAACTCAGGAGCGATAACACCGCCATTGCACAGGTAGAAGTTGATATAGCCTGCCGCCATGTCTTTGCTGTTGTGCGGGTTGCGCGGTTGGGTCGGGGCCTGCAGCACCACCACCTCCAGCGCGCGGCCTTGGGCGTCGCTGGATTTTCTCAAGATGGCAAGGTGCTTTTGCGTCACGGCATGGTCAAAAGAATCGGGGTCGGTATCCAGCGCTGCCACCACCACACCCGGGCGTACAAAGCGGGCGTAGAAATCGGTGTGGCCGTCGGTAATGTCACGCCCTGCAATGCCGGGCAGCCAGATAATTTTGGTCAGCCCCAAAAGCGCCTTGAGCGCGACCTCGCAGTCGGCTTTAGACAGGCCCGGATTGCGGTTGGCGTTGAGCACGCAGCTCTCGGTAATGATGGCAGTGCCTTGGCCGTCCACCTCTATGCCGCCGCCCTCCAGCACCAGCGGCGTATTCAGCCACTGGGCACCCGCTTGACGCGCCACAAAAGCAGCCACTTTGGCATCTTGCGCATGCGTTTGCTTGTTGCCCCAGCCATTGAAGTTAAAACCTACAGCGGCTTTTTGTCAGGCTGCATTTTTAACAAACACGGGGCCGCTGTCGCGCATCCACAGGTCGTCAATCGGCTGGGCAATCAGCGTGACTGTGTCGCCCATGAGCGCGCGGGCGCGGGCCATGTCGGAAGCGCGTACCAGCATATGCACGGGCTCGAAACGGGCAATAGCCAAGGCCACACGCGCCAGGTCGGCCTGTGCATGCGGCAGCAGGGCTTTGCCCCAAATGTCTGCCGACGGCCCAAACGCCATCCAGGTGCGCAAGTGTGGATCGCCCTCATCGGGCATGCGCCACGCTGTGCTGCTGCTTAGGCCTTGGGCCTGGGTGTGGCCCAGACCATGCCAGCCCAGGGTGGCCGCTGCGGCCAATCGGGCAGATTGCTTATGGAATGTGCGGCGTTGCATCATGGAAAAGCTTTCCGGGTGAATCGGGTCGTCGGGCTATTTGCTGCGCCACAAACCTTGAGAAGGCGTGCAGCAAGTGGGTGAATTTTGCAGTATCGCCTTCCAGCTGCGCTAGCGCCGCGCAGGTGGCTTCCAGGGTGGAGAGTTGGCCTTCTTTGTGGGCTTTGCGTACGGTGTAGCCCGACGGCGGCACCTTATCCAACGATAAGCGCGGCAAGCGCTGCAACGCGGGGCTGGTGTGCAGCATCTTGCGGCTTTTGCGCCAGGTGGCGTCCAGCACGATCAGTGTGGTTTTTGATGCGGGTGCCATGGGCGGCAGCCGCGTGGCATCTAGTTGCGCTGCAACGCAGTGCGGCGTGTTGCCATCGTTGTTGCCGTCGAGCGGTTGGGGCGGGTACACCAGTATCGAATAGTTGTTGGGCGGCACCAGGGCTTGCAGTTGCACATCGTCAAACACTTCGCCGACCACCAAGCGACTCCCGGTCAAGCTAAGGTGCAAAAGCCGCGCGGTGTTTTTGGCGTGGTGCACTTCCAGAGGGTGCTGCAAGATGAGCACATCGGTGCTGTGCGCTGTAGGCACTACCAGAGCGCAAATGCAGGTGGACTGCGCTCGCAGACAGGCGTTGCACCTGGGGCGTTGAAGCCGAACCCCCAGTGCTGATGTACTGGATGGGCTAACTGTCAAGACAGCCAGCGAACATTTTGCATAACCTCAGAGAAAAAAGCCCTGAGCGTGCTGGGGCTCATTTTGTAGGGGTCAAAATTTGAAGTGCTTGAATACTTGAGGAAGACGCGTCTATTTTCATCTGTGGCGGCAATCAACCCCATAGACCAGCTACCAAATTGGCGAGACACGATTTCTGAAAAATCCAACACTGCTGGGTCCTTGTGGCGAGGGTCTTTAAGGATGCGGTGGTACAGCGTGTTCACCGCTTGGCGGTCGCCTTCGAGTTGCTGTAGGAAGATGCCGTTGGCTAAACACAAAGCGCCAGTCACACCGAGCGCTTGATTGTTCTGTGCTGAGCTGCGTAATATGTCTTTGACATCGCCAGGGCCCAGGACGCTGGCCGTTCTGCTGGCGTAAGTAAGTTGAATAAGCATGGTTATGTTTTCTCTAAAGTGTGGGTGGCGTCAGATTCTCGTACCTTAGCGCACACTGCGTTTAACCACTGCCGCAGAGCCACCATGCCGGGCTTGGTTGCAGAGGCTGCAGCGTTTGCCCTGTCGGGCTCCACCCAGTAGTAATACCGCTGGCCTGACAAGGCAAACGGGTGGGCTTGCACCAAGTCGCCGCGGGCCAACTCGGCCTCGATCAGCAGGCGCGGCATGAGTGCCACGCCCAATGCATTGACAGCCGCCGCTGCCGTCATGGAAAACTGCTCAAACCGGGGCCCGGTCAGTGCGCTCGCACCGGGGAGCGCACTTTGTTGATCCGCAAGTGTGTGGTTTTGGTCTGTGTTTTGGCCAGGTGCCTGCGACTCAAACCATTCGCGCCATGCCTCTGGCCGGGTGCTTTGTTGCAACAAAGCTGCGCCAGCCAATGTGGGCCCTAGCCCGCCCAGCAGCGCTGGCGCACACACCGCAATCACCACCTCGGGCAACAACACGGTGGCCCGGGTGCCCGCCCATTGCGCCGCCTGACTTGGGGTGAGCGCCATGATGGCGGCGTCATACTCAGTGTCCGAAAACATGAACGGCCGCGTGCGGGTGTCCATGTGCACCTGCGCGTCAGGGTGCTGCGCGGCAAACTGCGGCAGACGCGGAATCAGCCAGCGCGCGGCAAACGTGGGCACCACCGCTAGGTGCACCGCGCCACCGCCGCCTTGGCCTGTCATGACGTCAAGCGTGTCGCGCTCCAGCGCTTGTAGACGCGGTGCAATCTGGTGCGCGTAATGGACTCCGGCATCGGTCAGCGTCACGCCATGGCGGGCACGGCGAAACAGGGCTTGGCCCAGATAAGCCTCCAGCGCGCTTAACTGCCGCGAAACCGCGCTTTGGGTGAGCGCCAGCTCTTGGGCAGCGCGGGTGTAACTTTGGTGGCGGGCGGCGGCGTCAAAGCAGACCAGTGCCTGCAAAGAGGGTATTTTTCTGCGCATAGTGTGCTGAATGATCACATCAAGTAGTTTGATGACACTTAAGGATAAATTAAATTGATAGCAATATACGTAGTAATGACAGGCGCTACTGGCATATTTAGTTGATCTTTTATCAAAAACAATTGATTAAGATAATACAAAAACACATATCTGTGTGCGTAACCTGCGTTTGCCAACCACGCAGCGCTGCGGCTACCATGCAGCATCGTTTGTTTAATTTTGGAGACCCGCCCCATGGCCAAAGCATCTTTCAACTGGCAAGACCCCTTTTTGCTGGACAGCCAGCTCACCGACGACGAGCGCGCCATTAAAGACGCTGCTGCCGCCTATTGCCAAGACAAGCTGCTACCCCGCGTGACTATGGCGTTTCGCGAAGGCACCACCGACCCCGCCATTTTTCGGGAAATGGGCGCACTGGGTTTGCTGGGCCCCACCATTCCTGAGCAGTACGGCGGTCCCGGTCTCAATTACGTGGCCTACGGACTGATTGCCCGCGAAGTGGAACGCGTCGATTCTGGCTACCGCAGCATGATGAGCGTGCAAAGTAGCC
>JBEANP010000235.1:0-4530 GCA_041165385.1 Pseudomonadota bacterium
AAATTGCTATAAATTTAGTAGCCGCCTACGCATATCGTACGAGGGCTACAGGCCTAAATGGTATTAAAAATGCGCTTATTTGGCGTTGGTCTGGTAGACGTAGGGCTTTTGTGCCACTGCTCCATCTAGATAGCCTTTAACGGCGGTGCGGTCGATGGATTTGTCCCATAGCAAATCGCGACCCTTGCGCTGCTCGGCTTCCAGGGTGGGCTTGGCTACCTTCAGCTGGTCGATGAACTGGGTGGCTTCGGATTGGTAGTCAGGGCGGCGAAAAATGTTCATGCGGGTTTACCTCTTTCGGGCATTTTAGCTGCGACGTCATCGGCTTAGCGCCCGGCCCAGGGCCTAACTGGCCCGGCCAATGCCGTTATCCTTGCCTACCTATGACCTATTTCGACTTTTCTCCCCCCGAGATTGCGGCCCTGGCCCAGGCCGATGTTGCCCGCGCTTTGCTAGAAGACGTAGGCGCTGGCGACCTGACCGCCGCGCTGGTAGACCCCACACGCCGCGCTCGGGCCCGAGTGTTGGCCCGCGAAGCGGCCGTTATCTGCGGCGAAGCCTGGGCCACGGCCGCTGTGCGTGCCCTGGACCCCAGCGCCGCCATCGTCTGGCATGTGCGCGAGGGCCAGCGCTGCCAGGTTGACCAGGTGGTCGTCGAAATCGAAGGCAATGCCCAAGCGCTATTGACCGCTGAGCGCACCGCACTGAACTTCTTGCAACTGCTGAGTGCGGTGGCCAGCAAGACCGCCGTGTTTGTGGATGCCGTGGCCAGCGTACCGGGCAACCGTGCGGCCATTGTGGACACCCGCAAGACCATTCCTGGCCTGCGCTTGGCACAAAAGTACGCGGTGCGGACGGGTGGCGGTACCAATCACCGCATTGGCCTGTTTGACGCAGTGCTGATCAAAGAAAATCACATTGCCGCCGCCGGGGGCGTGACTGCCGCGCTGACCCGCGCAACCCACGCCGCGCAGTCTGCCAAGTTCATCGAGATTGAAGTGGAAACGCTGGCCCAGCTGCGCGAGGCCCTGGACGCTGGTGCCACCATGGTCTTGCTGGACAACATGGCGCTGGCCCAGCTGCGCGAGGCCGTGGCGATGAACGCAGGCCGTGCCATTCTGGAAGTGTCGGGCGGTGTCAACCTGGACACGGTGCGCGACATTGCAGCCACCGGCGTGGACCGCATCTCCATTGGCGGCCTCACCAAAGATGTGAAGGCCACCGACTTTTCCATGCGTTTTGAGGAGCTTTGATGTCTGCAACCGATGTGATTGACGTTGAATACGAGCAGCCCGCTTGCAGCACCAAGCACGCCTGGGCCCGCGTGCCGGTGGAGCCCTCACCGAGTCAGCGCGTGGGGCTCAAGGACAAAATCAAACGCCTGTTGAAAGAGAAAAACGCGGTCATGGTGTCGCACTACTACGTGCACCCGGACCTACAAGACCTGGCCGAAGAAACCGGTGGCTTGGTGAGTGATTCTCTGGAAATGGCCCGATTTGGCCGCGACCACAGCGCGCAGACGCTGGTGGTGTCGGGTGTGAAGTTCATGGGCGAGACCAGCAAGATTTTGTCGCCCCACAAGACCGTGTTGATGCCCGATCTGGATGCCACCTGCTCGCTCGATTTGGGCTGCCCCATCACCGAGTTCAACGCGTTCTGCGACGCCCACCCGGACCGCACCGTGGTGGTCTACGCCAATACCAGCGCCGAGGTCAAAGCCCGCGCCGACTGGCTGGTGACTAGCAGCTGCGCGCTGGACATCGTGCGTGCGCTCAAAGACCAGGGCCAGAAGATTTTGTGGGCCCCCGACAAGCACTTGGGTGGTTACATCCAGCGCGAAACTGGGGCCGACATGGTGTTCTGGGAAGGTGCCTGCATCGTGCACGACGAGTTCAAGGCGTTCGAGCTGGAAGCCTTGATCAAAGAGCACCCCAAGGCCAAAGTGCTGGTGCACCCTGAGTCGCCCAAAGACGTGGTGGCCCTGGCCGATGCCGTAGGTTCCACCAGCGCCATCCTCAAGGCTGCGCAGACGTTGGATGCGACCGAATTCATTGTGGCCACCGACAACGGCATGCTGCACAAGCTGCGCATGCTGAACCCTGGCAAAACCTTCTATGAAGCTCCTACGGCCGGTAACAGCGCCACCTGCAAGAGCTGCGCGCATTGCCCGTGGATGGCGATGAACGGGCTGGCAGGCGTGGCGCATGTGCTGGAGCATGGCATCAACCAGGTTCAAGTGGATGCCGCATTAGGTGCGCGGGCGCAGTTGCCCATTGGCCGGATGTTGGCGTTTACGGCGGCGCTTAAGCAAGGGTTGCCTGTAGGTGGGTTGATTCCGAATATTGGGGCGGCTTGAGGGTTGTCTGATCGGGCCTGGTCCGGTCTGTTTCTGTCGCTGCGCTGCTGTCGGATCAGTCGGGGATTGCGTTTTGCTCCGTGTCCTCCGCCCGCTGCGCGGGCTCCCCCTTTACCTGCGCAAAACGCAATCCCCGACTGATCTTGCGCAGCTTGGGTTGTCGGGGTCCCCGCTCAACAATTCAGTCCGCGCTCAGAGGTGCGGGGTGGGTACCAAAGTGAGGTAAAGGAGGAGGGCCCTCACGGCCCGGGGGACACGAACGGCGGTGCTTACCCCGCAACTCCCAGCGGACGTACGAGACCCGTGCCTCCATGCATTCAAGTTCACACCAACTGCGTAGCCACCTTGTGACGCAATTCAGTCTGCTTATTCTTGTCGTCAACAAACACCAACTGCGGCTGATGCCCAGCAACATTGTCTTCATGCACCTGCGCAAATGACGCAATGATGATCAAGTCACCGTTGGAAGCGCGCCGCGCCGCTGAACCGTTGACCGAAATCATGCCGCTGCCGCGCTGGCCCTTGATGGCGTAAGTGACAAAGCGCTCACCGTTGTTGATGTTCCAGATGTGGATCTGTTCGTTCTCGCAGATGTTTGCTGCGTCGAGCAGGTCTTCGTCAATGGCGCAGGAGCCCTCGTAGTGTAGCTCGCACTGGGTCACAGCCACGCGGTGGATTTTGGATTTCAGCAGGGTTCGGAACATGGTCTTCGCAATCAGGTGGAGGGCGTCAAGGTGGTGGGCACCGCCGTGTTGAGCAGCGAAGTGTAGTCGCGGGTGAAATGCAGGCCACGGCTCTCATGGCGAGCTTGCGCACTTCGCACAATCAGGTCGGCCACCTGCACCAGGTTGCGCAGCTCCAGCAGGTCGCGGGTGACATGGAAGTGGGCGTAGTACTCCTGCGTTTCACTCTGCAGCAGTGCAATGCGGTTGGCTGCGCGTTCCAGGCGCTTGTTGGTGCGAACGATGCCCACGTAGTCCCACATGAAGCGGCGCAGCTCGTCCCAGTTGTGCGAGATCACCACCGATTCGTCGGAGTCGCTGACGCGGCTGTCATCCCAGCCGGGTGGTGTTGGCAGGTCGGCGGGGGTGGTGGCGTCACGGATGATGGCCTGCGTGGCAGCCCGGGCAAACACCATGCACTCCACCAGCGAATTGGATGCCAGCCGGTTGGCCCCGTGCAGCCCGGTGCAGGCGGTTTCGCCCACGGCGTACAGCCCGGCTACATCGGTGCGGGCCGACAGGTCGGTCAGCACGCCACCGCAGGTGTAGTGGGCCGCGGGCACCACCGGAATCGGCTGTTTGGACATATCGATGCCCAACTCCAGGCAGCGTGCATAAATGTTGGGGAAGTGGGCCTGAATAAAGGCCAGCGGTTGGTGCGAGATGTCGAGGTACACGCAGTCAAAACCGCCTTTCTTCATCTCGAAGTCGATGGCGCGGGCCACCACGTCACGCGGGGCCAGTTCGGCGCGCGGGTCGTGGGCTGGCATGAATCGCGTGCCGTCGGGCAGCAGCAGGCGGCCGCCTTCGCCGCGCACGGCCTCGCTGATCAGGAATGATTTGGCCTGCGGGTGGTACAGGCAGGTGGGATGGAACTGGATGAACTCCATGTTCTGCACCCGGCAGCCTGCGCGCCAGGCCGCGGCAATGCCGTCGCCCGTGGCTGTATCGGGGTTGGTGGTGTAGAGGTAAACCTTGCCAGCGCCGCCGGTGGCCAGAATGGTGTGGGGTGCCTGAAAGGTCAGCACTTCATCGGAGTTTTCGTCCAGTGCGTAGAGGCCCACACACCGATTTTTAATGGAAAATTGCCCCGTAGCCCCCGTGGAATATGCGGTAGTGGCTCCATTATTCATAGCAAGCTTGTTGCTACAAATAAGGTCTACCAGGGTGTGATTCTCAAACAGCGTGATGTTGGGGCTGTGCGCCACTTTGTCGATCAAGGTTTGTTGCACGGCGGCACCGGTGGCATCTGTCACGTGCACAATGCGCCGCGCGCTGTGGCCGCCCTCACGGGTCAGGTGCAGGTGGCCGTCTTCTTCCGAGAAGGGCACGCCGAGTTGTTGCAGCCAGGCAATGGAATGCGGCGCGTTTTCCACCACAAACTGCGTGGCCGCCAGATCACACAGGCCCGCACCGGCCACCAGGGTGTCGTCTACGTGGGCGGCAAAGCTG
>JBEANP010000236.1:0-4516 GCA_041165385.1 Pseudomonadota bacterium
ATCGGCCTCGGCAATCACTTTGCTGAGCTCGGTCACCAGCTTGATGCGCTGTGCCTCGCCGCCACTCCCGGTTTTTGAGTACTCTGCGGCGCCCAAGTTCTTCTGCAATGTGTGACAGATGAATGCCTTGACACTGCAACTGGTGAGTTCGGCATCGTTCTTTTGCGCGCAGTGCGGTTTCACTTTGTTTCGATCTATTTGAGACGCTCCAACGATACCTTCAGGCTGTCGGGCATAGGCAGGTTGAGCGACTGACCAGACGGCGCAATAGGCTTGGTAAACCACCTGTCGTAACTGGCGGCAAGGGTGCCCGACTTGTAGGATTCCAGCAGGGACTGGTTCACTGCTTTGGCCAGCACTGCATCTCCCAGGGGAAAGGCTATGGCAATATTCTCCGATGCCAGAGGTTCTGCCAACAGGGTGTAGTCGCGCCCATCGGTTGCGCCCGCAAGCTGCGCGGCCAGCAAAACATCGTCGCGTGCGTAACCTACTACCCAGCCCAACCGCAACTGCCCTAGCGCCGCATCTGCACCAACAGATTTGGCTACCGAAATAGCCAGGCCCTTTTGTGTGGCGTAGGAAGCCACAGTCTGGGCTGCGGTGGTTTTGTCAATCACCGCCAAGGTCTTCCCACCCAGATCAGCAACCGCTTTAATATTGTCCTGCTTGCGAACCAACACCTTGACGGATGTCACAAACACCGGAGCGGAAAAATCCATGGACTTACGCCGCTCTGCGGTGTCTGACGTAGCCGAACAAAACAGGTCCACATTGGCACCCTTAACGTAGCGTTCAATCTGATCCACCGGAACAGCCAGATAACGCACGGTGGCCCCAGGTAAGCCGGCCTGTTGCGCCAGCCGTGGGGCCATAGCCTGACACAACTCCACTGCATAGCCCTGCGGATTCCCGTCTTTGTCTTTGAACGAAAACGGTGAGGCGTCGTCCCGGTAACCGATGGTGACGCTGTTGCGCTGCTTGATACGCTCAAGCACCTTCTGCGCCTGAACCGGAAGCACGAATGCGCAGGACAGAGCCAGCAACCATGACGCTTTGAATAGTTTCTTTGCAGAATGAACCATCTTCTGTCTCCTAGTTTCAATGCCTGTCAATGTAAGCGAAGACACACCGAATGTCAGCCCATGCGCGCCAGCACCGCCCTTAACGCCACACCCGTGTGCGTGCCCAGGCGCACCACCGCCTCGGGGGTGGCAGCAGCCACCACCTGGCCACCACCATTGCCACCGTCCGGCCCCAGGTCCAGCACCCAATCGGCTTCAGCGACCACATCCAGGTCGTGCTCAATCACCACCACGCTGTGGCCGCCGTTGACCAAGCGGTGCAGCACGTGGATGAGCTTTTCCACATCGGCCATGTGTAGGCCCACGGTGGGCTCGTCCAGCACATACAGGGTGTGCGGCACCTTGTTGCCGCGCTTGCCGATGTCGTCGCGCACTTTGCTGAGCTCGGTCACTAGTTTGATGCGCTGCGCTTCGCCACCACTCAAGGTTGGTGAGGGCTGACCCAGGGTGAGGTAGCCCAGGCCCACATCTTTAAGCAGTTGCAGCGGGTGCGCAATAACGGGCATGGCGGCAAAAAACTCCACCGCTTCGTCCACTTCCATCTGCAGCACATCACCAATATTTTTGCCGCGCCAAGTGACAGCCTGCGTTTCGGGGTTGAAGCGCGCGCCCTTGCAGGTTTCGCATACCACCTTCACATCAGGCAAGAAGCTCATGCCGATGGTACGCATGCCCTGCCCTTCACAGCCGGGGCAACGGCCCTCACCGGTATTGAAGCTAAAGCGGTTGGCAGCGTAGCCCCGAGCCTTGGCTTCCAAGGTGTCGGCAAAGAGTTTGCGGATGGTGTCCCAGAAGCCGATGTAGGTGGCGGGGCAGCTGCGGGGTGTTTTGCCGATGGGAGTTTGGTCTACTTCGAGCACGCGGTCTATGGACTCGAACCCGGTCACGCCGTCGCAACCGGTCCAGGGTATCTGTTCGCCAGCATCCAGCGCATCGCGGCCGGCTTTGGTGCTGCGCTTTTGCACCGCGGTTTGCACATTGGCCAGCAACACATCGCGCGCCAACGTGGACTTGCCGGAGCCACTGACGCCGGTGATCGCGACCAGGCGTTTCAGAGGGACGTGGGCAGTGACACTTTGCAGGTTGTGCATGGTGGCGTTGGTAACCGTTAGCCACTCAATCTTTGGGGGCCATACGCTTGCTGTGCTCGCATCGCCAGGCAACCCGGCGGGTTCCTTCGACGCGTAGCTAATGTCGTCACCCGCCGGGTTGCCTGCCGCTGCTGCAACGGACATTTGGGCGGAGCGATTGGCGGCCAATGCGGCGTATTCGGCGGCTACCTTGGCGCGTTCGGCAAGTTCGGTGTTAGCGGCAGCGCTGTCCAGAATGCGGGCCGCTTCAACGGCTGCTTTCGCAGCCTTGGCACTGAGCTTTTTGGGAGGTTTGACATCCCTATTCGTGGCGGCGGTGCTTGCGCCGGAAGCCGATTTCGAGCTTGGAGCGGGAGCGTATGAGGCGCCCGGCGTAAGCGTCTCCGCAGCGTCTAGCACCAGTGTCTCATCATAAGAAACCATCCCCCGACGCACAGCCAAGGGGTGCTTCATCGCGTGCAGCAAGTACCGCCCGGTTTGTGACTCAGGCGCATTCTGCACATCAGCCACTGAACCTTGGGCTACCAAACGGCCACCGCGTTTACCGGCGCTAGGCCCAATGTCGATGATGTGATCCGCTGCGCGAATGGTGTCTTCATCGTGCTCCACCACCACCAGTGTGTTGCCCTTGTCGCTCAAGGTTTGCAATGCGCCCAGCAAGATTTTGTTGTCCCGCGCGTGCAGGCCAATGGTGGGCTCGTCCAGCACGTAGCACACGCCCTGCAGGTTGCTGCCAAGCTGCGCTGCCAAGCGAATGCGCTGTGCCTCACCGCCGCTCAGTGTGGGCGCACCACGGTCCAGCGTGAGGTAACCCAAGCCTACTTCCTCCAGAAACTCCAGGCGGCTTTTGATCTCGGGAATCAGGTCGCGCGCAATGTCGTTCTCGCGCTGGGTCAAGCGGCCCATTGCCTGCAAAGTCTCCACCCACTTGCGGATGTCGGTCACGCTGAGTTGGGCCAGCGCGGTAATGGCAATGCCGTCCACCGCAGCAGTAGCGTCTGTTCCACCAAACCGCACAGCCCGTGCTGTGGCATTCAGGCGCGTGCCCTTGCAAGTTGGGCAGGTGGTGTCGACCAAGTCTTCAATATCGGCCTCAACAAAAGTTTGCTCACGGCCCTTGTTGTCGTCGTCCTTCACCGAGTCGTCAAACACTTTGCGCTGTTCTTTGGTCAATGCCACGCCGGTGCCTACACAGTCTGGGCACCAGCCGTGCTTGCTGTTGTAGGAGAACAAACGTGGGTCTAGCTCGGCATACGAGGTTGAACACACTGGGCAGGCGCGCTTGGTGGAAAACACCTGCACTTTGCCGATGCCTGCGGCAGATTCGCCCGCCGCCATGGCATCACGCAAGCTGCTGATGTCGCTCAGCACATAAACCAAGCCTTTGCCATGCGTGAGTGCGTCGGTCAACGCTGCGCGCAAAGCACCCTCGTTGGCGGGCGTGACATCCAGACTCGCCACAGGCAGCTCAATGTTGTGCTCTTTAAATCGGTCAATACGGGGAAAGCCGGATGTGGGCAAGAAGTTGCCATCCACGCGCAGGTGGGTGTAGCCACGCGGACGCGCCCAGTCAGCCAGCTCGGTGTAGACACCCTTGCGCCCCTGCACCAGCGGGGCCAGCAAGCCAATGTGTTGACCCCGGTAGTTTTTAAGCAGCTGTGCTGCAATGCTGTCAGCCGATTGCGGCTGCACTGCAGCACCGTCCTTGTAGCAATGCTGCGTGCCCAGCTTGACATACAGCAGGCGCAAGAAGTGCCACACCTCGGTCGTCGTACCTACGGTGGACTTGCGCCCACCCCGGCTTAGCCGCTGCTCGATCGCCACAGTAGGCGGAATGCCGTACACCGCGTCCACCTCCGGCCTGCCTGCAGGCTGAACAATACTGCGCGCATAGGCGTTGAGCGACTCCAGGTAGCGGCGCTGGCCTTCGTTGAACAGAATGTCGAAGGCCAAGGTGGACTTGCCAGAGCCGGATACGCCGGTGACCACGCTGAACTTGCCGCGCGGAATGTCTACCGACAGCGACTTGAGGTTGTGCTCTTTGGCGTTGACGATGCGGATGGAATTCGGTGCGTCGATACCGTTGGCAAGCCCATCTGCCGCAGCGAGCAGAGAGTACACAGCCGAAGGCTCTGCGACTTCGTGCACTACACCCATCGCGGCGGCGTAGTCGCGCAGCGCTTTGCCGGTGTGCGATGTGGAATGCAGCATCACATCTTCTGGCGTGCCGTGAGCTACCACTTCGCCACCCGCATCTCCCCCTTCGGGACCCAAATCAATCAACCAGTCGGAGGCGCGAATCACATCGAGGTTGTGTTCAATCACCACCAGCGAATGGCCCGC
>JBEANP010000237.1:0-4479 GCA_041165385.1 Pseudomonadota bacterium
AGGCTGCCGAGGTGGCTGGTGCTACAAATTCAGTAGCATTAAACCCAATACTGACGGGCGCTAGCACCCTAAAAACCATAAATTTTGTGCCCAACCCTGCCTTGCCTTCTGGCAAAGGCAAGCTGCGCGTGCCTCCGCGTGACCGCTCGGTGATTCGCCTGCCCAGCTACGAGCAGGTCAAGAGCGACCCCGTTCTGTATGCCCACGCCAACCGCGTGCTGCACCTGGAAACCAACCCCGGCAACGCCCGTGCACTCGTGCAGGCGCACGGTGAAGGCACAACAGCGCGTGACGTGTGGATTAACCCACCCCCCATCCCTTTGAGTACCGCCGAGATGGACATGGTGTTTGACCTGCCCTACGCCCGCAGCCCACACCCTGCCTACGCCGACGAAAACGGCAGCCATGAGCACGCCACCAAGATTCCCGCCTGGGAAATGATCCGCTTCAGCGTCAACATCATGCGCGGCTGCTTTGGTGGCTGCACCTTTTGCTCCATTACCGAGCACGAAGGCCGCATCATCCAAAGCCGCTCGGAAGAATCCATCATCAAAGAGGTGGAAGACATTCGCGACAAGGTGAAGGGCTTTACCGGCACCATCTCCGACCTGGGCGGCCCCACGGCCAATATGTACCGCCTGGGTTGCAAGAGCCCCGAGATTGAAGCGGCTTGCCGCAAGCCCAGCTGCGTGTACCCCGGCATCTGCTCCAACCTGGGCACCAACCACGACCCGCTGATCAAAATTTACCGCCGTGCGCGTGCGCTCAAGGGCATCAAAAAAATCTTGATCGGCTCCGGCCTGCGCTATGACTTGGCCGTCAAGAGCCCAGAGTACGTCAAAGAGCTAGTGCAGCACCATGTAGGCGGCTACCTGAAGATTGCGCCCGAGCACACTGAGCAAGGCCCGCTGACCAAGATGATGAAGCCCGGCATTGGCTCGTATGACAAGTTCAAGACCTTGTTTGAGAAGTTCAGTGCCGAGGCCGGTAAAAAGCAGTTTCTGATTCCGTACTTCATCGCCGCCCACCCAGGCACCACCGATGAAGACATGATGAACTTGGCCGTGTGGCTCAAGAAAAATGGCTTTCGCGCCGACCAGGTGCAAACCTTCTACCCCAGCCCCATGGCCACCGCAACCGCCATGTACCACTCCGGGCGCAACACGCTAAAGCGCGTACACCGCACCGCGCAGAGCGACGACGAGACCGTGGACATCGTGCGCGGTGAAAAACGCCGCCGCCTGCACAAAGCCTTTTTACGCTACCACGACTCTAACAATTGGCCGCTGTTGCGCGAGGCGCTCAAAACCATGGGCCGTGCCGACCTGATTGGCAACGGCAAGCACCACCTGATTCCCACTTTCCAGCCTTTGGGCGATGGCGGTTATCAGAGCGCGCGAAAGAAAAACTCAACGGCTGCGCCGATGAAGGCGGCAGCGCCCGTCAAAGGCCGCTTGCTGACCCAGCACACCGGCTTGCCGCCCCGGGTGACGGGTTCGGTCAAACCGGGTGTTAAACCGATTCGCAAGGCGCGTTAGGGTGATTTTTTAAGTCATTTAGGCTTCTAGCGCCCGTCCGCTATGCGTAGTAAGCTATTAAAAATGTAGCATCGTTACTTCGGTAGGGTGTATAGCGGAATGTCTTTGGCGGCAGCCAGAGCGTCCAGCTGCTTGCGGGTTTTGCCCGCCAAGTACGCTGCCACTGCCGCGTGGGTTTCGGGAGTAAACATGGCTTTGATGCCGCTGTCTGTTAACCCTGCTGCCGCACCCAGTGCCGCTGCGAAATGCGGCTCCAGCGCGGCCACGGCCACACGGCCATCTTTGCACGCGTACACACGGTAGCCCGCATGGCCGCCGCCAACCGCTGCACCGGGCTGGGTCAAGCCCCAGGTGCGGGGCAGGGCCAGATAGCCCGCGGCCACCGACAGCGCCACTTCAATACGCACACCTTTGCCTTTTTGCAGCTGCTGCAGGCGCGCTTGCAACACCGCTTCGCTGGCCATCAGCGAGCCGCCCATGTCGGCGTACAGCGATGGCGGCAACTCCAGGCCATTGACGAGGTTGTTCTCTGCCAAATAGGTCAGGTCGTGGCCGGGCTCTTCGGCGCGTTCGCCGGGGGCTCCGACGATAACCACCATGCACAGCGCGGGGTATTGCTTGTGCAGCGCTTTCCAGTCCAGCCCCAGTTTGGCCAGGGCCGAGGGGCGAAACGAGGTGATCAGCACGTCGGTTTTGGCCAACACTTTATGCAGTGCAGCTTGGCCTGCGGCGGACTTCAAATCAGCGGTAACAATTTTGACGCCCTGGTGCAGCGCGTCATAGGCTGTGCCGTTGTACAGGCTCATGGGATCGCCCGAGCTGCCCTTGGGTGCGCTGGGGTGAGGCGGTGGCTCTAGCTTGGTGCAAGTGGCACCCATTTGCAGGCAGCGCATTAGTGCAGCGGGGCCGGGTAAATTCAGGGCCAAACTCAAAATACGCACGCCTTTGAGCGGGCGCAAAGTTGTGGCGATAGTGGGCGCTGTAGTTGGGTTAGGCATGGTCATGTATTGGTGTAAAGCTTCGCGCCATGATAGAGGCAATAATCGAGCCTCTGCACCCAACGGGCGACAACCATGCGAGCAGTTCGCAGCACCCTGGCAACTCCGAGGCATCACCTTGAATCACGAACAATTAGGGTTAGGTCTTTTTCCCGATCTGCCCCCTGGCCCCCAACCCACTATTACCGTCAAAAAGCGTTTAAGCCGTGTTGTTCGGCCCGCATCTGACCATGCCGAGCCGCCTGCTGCGTTGTTCGCGCAGCCACAGGCTCCTGCCGTTTTAGAGCCCGAAGCCATGGCTATTGCGTTGGAACAACACGCTGACTACCGCGTGCAGCGCCGCCTGAAACCGCGCCTGCAGTGGCCCGCAGCCACCCACAGCGACATTACCCGGGTGGTGGTGCTGGATACCGAAACCACGGGCTTGGACGCGTCCAAGGAAGTCATCATCGAGCTGGCTTTGCTGCGGGTAGACATTGACAACCGCACCGGCCTGCCCGCGGGCGAGGTGCAGGTGTACGACGGACTGGAAGACCCGGGGCGTCCCATTCCCAAAGAGGTGGTAGCTATTACCGGCATTACCGATGCCGATGTGCAAGGGCAGCACCTTGATACCGACCGCGTGCTTGAAATGATGCAGGGCGTGGACGTGGTGATTGCCCACAACGCCGGGTTTGACCGTCCGTTTGTCGAGGCGCGGCTGCCGGAGTTTGCCAAGGTGCGCTGGGCCTGTTCGTTTGCCGACATTGATTGGAAAGCCCAAGGCCGAGGCTCAGCCAAGCTGGAGAGCCTGGCCCAGGCGTTGGGTCTGTTTTATGATGCACACCGCGCCGAAATGGACTGCCATGCTTTGCTGGCCGTGTTGGCTGCGCCACTGCCCCAAGCGGGCACCACAGGGCTGGCTCGCATGCTGGCGGCAGCCCTTGAGCCTAGCTACCGGCTGAGTGCCACCAACGCACCTTTTGACTCCAAAGATGTACTCAAAGCCCGTGGCTATCGCTGGAACGCCGACCAGCGCGTGTGGCAAATTCGCCTGCCCGACACCAATGCGTTGAAAGCCGAGTTTGCTTGGATCAAAGAGCGCGCTTACAACAACAGAGCAGCCGTTATTCAGCTAGAAAAAATGGATGCACTGACCAAATATTCGCAGCGCCCCGGCGAAATGACCCACCAACAACTCTGAGCCCTATGGCAACTTCAAGCTACTCCGTTTTAAGCGTCCAGGTGGCCCAGGCTCGCAAGGTGATGATTGCCGGCCGCATGCACTTGTCCGCCATCCACAAAACCGAAGCTCTCGGCCCTGTGCGCATAGCAGCATTGGGGCTAGACGGCGATGAACAAGCAGACCTCAGCGTGCATGGCGGCTTAGAGAAGGCGGTGTATGCCTACCCGTCAGAGCACTATGCATTTTGGAACGCCGAGCGAGAAAAAGCAGGCCTGGGTGGCCTGGGTACGCCGATTGCACCTGGTGCAGTAGGTGAAAATTTGACGCTGAGCGGGCTATTGGAAGCCGATGTATGGGTGGGCGACGTGCTGCAGTTCGCCAAGTGCACACTGCGAGTGGAGCAACCCCGAGAGCCATGCTTTAAGTTCAACGCAGCGATGGGCTTTAACACCGCAGTCAGGGCGATGGCGCAAAGCGGCTGGTGTGGGTTCTACTTGTCAGTGGATGTGCCAGGCACAGTCCAAGCAGGTGAGTCGTTTAGCCTGGTGCCTGGTCCACGCAGAGTCAGTATTCCAGAGCGTTTCCAAGCCAAAATGTTCAAGCACCTACGTTAAATCAGTCGTGTCTACTAGAGCTGTTGTCACGTACCAACGAGGAAGATGTGTTTATGAAAACCGCCCAGAAGGGAATTGACGAGCACACCGAGCTAGCGGGAAATATTCCGTTTGAATTGCTGTTGTTTCGGTTGGGTGAATCCAAAAACTCATCCCAGCGCGAA
>JBEANP010000238.1:0-4470 GCA_041165385.1 Pseudomonadota bacterium
TTTTTGAAGTCGAAGAAAGGTAAATCTTGTGACGTTTCGAAGCTGTGTAGTTGCTTTGGAATGATTCCGAATGCGCCCTTGTGAATATTTTGCTTACCGTAGATGAACTGCCCAGCTTTCCTGCGAAAGTGATTGGTGGCTTCGATCGATTCACTTCCGCGATGCTCGCGGTGTTCGACACCGCGAAGGCTTAGCCGAACAGTGTTTCGCTTCGACGGATCATTCTGCTCCGAGGGATTTCTAGATTCGCTGAGGAAATCTCTTGTTTCACAAATGCTCCACACGTCATCACCCCGGAATTCAGGAAATCGCAGCTTCGGCGTAAGCGGGACCTTGTGCACATTACTCATAAGCGCTCAACCCAGAAATTTCACGCCCTTGCGTGCGGTTGATCAGCAACGGCACCAACTCTTTCATCAGCGCCAGCTTGGCCTGGGCGCGGACCTTCCAGCCCAAGTCCAACGGAGCCATTAAGTCACTCAGCACTTCGCCATCAAAAATCATGCGTTGCAAGATGCCGTCCACAAAGGCTTGCAGCGCGGCGGGGGCCAGCTGGTGGCGGGTGGCGATGGCGCTTAGCTCGGCGGTGTCCTTCTCTTTCTTGAAGCGGGTGTAGCCCTCGCGGATGGCGGTTTCGCTTAAGCCCTCGCCCGCCTTCAGGGTGTTGATGTACGCAGCGATATCGTCGCGCTCGTTCATGAACTTGGCCTGGGCCTGGATGACGCCAATCAGTTGCTCGTGGCTCATCTTCTGCTTGCCCGGCCCCTGTTGCGAGTAGCGGGACATGAGGCCCATGATGTAGTCGTAGTCAATGATGGCGCTATCGAAGAGCACAAATTCAAAGTCAAGCTGGTCCACCTCGGTACTGGCCCCAGCGCCACTGTTGTCTGGCTGGGCCTGTTGTTGCTTGAGGCGTTGAGCGGTTTCCAGGTAGGCACCGCGAAAGCCTTGCAGGTTTTCCGCAGGCAAGATGTGTTCGATGGCAATCGCGTTGTCTTCTGTCAAATCTGTGTACTGGTCCAGCTGGGTTTTGAGGCGCTGCACTTCCTTGAAGTTTTTGATGAAAGCAGCGCGCGCATCGTCGCCCTTGAGGCTGTGCACGGCATCGGGCGTGCAGGCCAGGCCCTGGCTTTGCATGAAGTCGGCCAGCACAGTGACGGCCGCGTCCAGCTTTTGGATAACGACTGGGGCCTTGTCCACCAGCCAGATCGTTCTAGCCTCTTCGCCCGACTTTTCGCCAGAGAACAAGGCAATGGCGGCGTCGACATTGGCCTGCTGCTGGCGAAAGTCCAGGATGTTGCCGTAGGGCTTGGTGCCGTTGAGCACGCGGTTGGTGCGCGAGAAGGCCTGTATCAAGCCGTGGTACTTGAGGTTTTTGTCCACATACAGGGTGTTGAGGTATTTGCTGTCAAAGCCAGTGAGCAGCATGTCTACCACTATTGTGATGTCGATCTTCTTTGCCGCGGGGTAGTCGGCATTGGGCCACTGGTGGTCTTTGATGCGTTTTTGCACATCTTGGTAATACAGGTCGAATTCGTTGATGCTGTGGTTGGTGCCGTAGCGCGCGTTGTAGCTGGCCAAGATGGCTTTGAGTGCAGTCTTTTTACCCTCCGGGTCCTGCTCGTTGTCTTGCTTTTCTTGCGGCAGGTCTTGCTGCAATTGCTTCACATCGGCATCGCCCTCCGCCGGGGGCGAGAAAACGCAGGTGATGTTCAGCGGCACAAAGGCGGGGTCGGCTTGCTGTCTGACGTGTTGCAGTTCGGCAAAAAGGCGGTGGTACTCGATGGCATCGTTAATGCTGGCGGTTGCCAGCACCGCATTAAAGCGGCGGCTGGCAGTGGCGGTGTCGTGCTTGGCTAGGATGGCTTCGATCACCGCTTTTTTGGCCAGCGCCTCGCCCGCCTTGGGTGGATTCTTGCCCTCTGGCTTGAAGTAGTCCACATGGAAGCGCAGCACGTTGGTGTCTTCAATGGCGTGGGTGATGGTGTAGGCGTGCAGCTGCTTTTGGAAGATGTCTTCCGTGGTGCGCAACTGGCCCTCTTCCCCCTCGAACTGTTTGACCGTGGCGTTCTTCTCGAAGATGGGCGTACCGGTGAACCCGAAGAGCTGGGCTTTGGGGAAAAAGTTCTTGATGGCGTCGTGGTTATCGCCAAATTGGGAGCGGTGGCATTCGTCAAAAATGAAGACGATACGCTTATCGCTTAGCGGCGCCAGTTGCTCCTTGAAGGTGGCCTTGCCGTCCTTCTTTTGCTGCTTGTTGCGTTTGCTGTTTTCGTCTAGCGCCAAGCCCAGCTTCTGGATAGTGGTGACGATGACCTTGTCGGCATAGTCGTCAGACAGCAGCCGGCGGACCAGCGTGGCTGTGTTGGTGTTTTCCTCCACACAGCCTTCTTGGAAGCGGTTGAATTCCTCGCGGGTCTGGCGGTCCAGGTCTTTGCGGTCCACCACAAAGAGGCATTTTTCAATGTCGGGGTTATCCTTCAGCAGGGTGGACGCTTTGAAAGATGTGAGCGTCTTGCCGCTACCGGTGGTGTGCCAGATGTAGCCGTTGCCGCAGTTTTGGTGGATGCAATCCACGATTTGCTTGACCGCATGCACCTGGTAGGGGCGCATCATCAGCAGCTTTTGCTCGCTGGCCACCAGCACCATGTAGCGGCTGATGGTTTGGCCCAGGGTGCACTTCACCAAGAACTTGTCGGCAAAGTCATCCAGCTGGGTGATTTTGTTGTTGGCCTCGTCTGCGAACTGGTAGATGGGCAAAAAGCGCTCGTCGGCATTGAACGCAAAGTGCCGAGCGTTGTTGTTGGCGAAGTAATAAGTGTTAGTGCGGTTGCTGACGATGAAGAGCTGCAAAAAGCTCAGCAGCGTTTTGGTGTAGCCGTTGCCAGGATCGTTTTTATAGTCAACGATCTGCTCCATGGCGCGGCGCGGGTTGATGCCCAGCGTCTTTAGCTCGATCTGCACGCACGGCACGCCGTTGATGAGGATGAGCACGTCGTACCGGTGGTGGCTGTAGTCGGTGTTGATACGCAGCTGGTTAACCACCTCAAAGGTGTTTTTGCACCAGTCTTTGATGTTGACCAGCGTGTAGTTCAGCGGCGTTCCGTCTTCGCGTGTGAATGAGTTGATGCTGCGCAGGGTCTTGGCGGCGGTAAATACGTCGGGGGTGACGATTTCGTCGAGCAGGCGGGCAAACTCGCCATCCGAGAGCCGGACGCGGTTGAGGGCTTCAAATTTTTCACGAAAGTTGCGCTCCAGCGCGGCGCGGTCGCGAATGTCGGGGCGGTATTCGTATTTGAGGCCTTGAAGTTTGCCTATGAAGCAGTATTCGATGTGCTCTTCTTTGACGACGTGGCTAGTCTTGCTGGCGGGTTGGTCGTAGGTGAAGTTTGATGGCGGCATGATTGAATAATTGAGCTTTTGAAATGGCTGCGCGGAGCTGTTGCGAGCATATCCTGTCGCAATCAAAATAAGTAACGCACCGCCTGCAAAAGCAAATCAACCGTGATGCTGCCGCACCTCCAACATGCCCTGCGACAACTTACCCTTGTTCAAATACGCCCGCGCAATGGGCTCCAGCGCTGCGGCGTGAATGCCCAGCGCGGCCAAGCCCGGATGATTGCCGGTGGCGACGTTGGCAGTTTTCATGGAATCGAGGTTATCGCGGCTCATCAGCGGTGCGCCTGGGGCGCATTCCATGGCCATGGCTTGCACGCGGCCAGCCCAATCTGGCAGCGGCAGCACGGGGCGGCCATGGCCTTTGTTAACACCGGCCCACACACCCGCGTTGTGTACCAACTGCGCCAATGTAAACACCTCGGGGCCACACAGCTCAAAGATGTGGGCTGCGGCCACGTTGGCTGCCCTATGGCTACCGGAATGGCGCAGGCTGTGCACCACAGCATTGGCCACGTCCTGCACCCACACCGGCTGAAACTTGGCGTGGGCCCCTGCCAGCGGCATGAAAGGAAAAACGCCCTGCAACTTGGCGAACAGATTAAGAAACTTGTCCTGCGCACCAAAGATCACGCTGGGGCGCAGCACGGTCACATCAAAGGGCCACGGAGCACCTGCGGGCTTTAAAAGCAGAGCCTCCCCACGGCTTTTGCTGCGCAGGTAGCGGGAAGGCGGCGCGTCTGGGTGCTTTTCATCGGCCCCCAAAGCGCTGATATGCACCAGTTGGCTAATACCTGCCAATGCGCTAGCCCGGGCCAATTTTGCAGGCAGTGCCACATGGGCTGCTTCAAAAGCTTCCGCGCTTCCGTGCAAGATGGCAACCAGATTCACCACCGCCCCATGGCCCGCCAGCGCGCGGGCCAGCGCCTGCTCGTCGTGCACATTCATTTCCAGCACGGTTAAACCGGGCAGATGCATGATGGCTTTGGCGTTATTGCGCCTGCGGGTGGGCACGGTGACATGCCAGCCCGCACGCACCAATTTTTCGCAAACATGGGTACCCACAAAACCAGT
>JBEANP010000239.1:0-4454 GCA_041165385.1 Pseudomonadota bacterium
AGCCATTATCCTGTCGGTATTATTTAGACAGCGTTTTTTACAGTCCTAGGAGAGACAGACATGACCACTGCATACGACACAGGGCTTGCCACGCGCAAGCAAGTGATGGGCGAGGACTTTGTTGCCGCAGCACTGGGCAACGCTACCGCTTTTACCCAGCCGATTCAAGACCACATCACCCGCGCGGCGTGGGGCGACGTGTGGCAGCGCCCAGGGCTGGACCTGAAAACCCGCAGCCTGATTACCGTAGCCATGCTGACCGCACTGGGCAAGCAAAACGAACTCAAAGGCCATGTGCGTGGCGCACTGAACAACGGGGTCACGCCCGAAGAGTTGCAAGAGGTGCTGCTGCATGCCGCCGTGTACTGCGGCGTGCCCACCTCAGTGGAAGCGTTTCGCACCGCCAACGAGGTGGTGGCCAGCCTTTAGTAGTGTGGGGGTAGTTCGTCTTGGGCGTTGGTGCCTTGTGGCCCACCTGTGGGCGCACTGGCGGCTTGCTGGCGCAGCGCAATCACCTCGCGGCTGAGTGCGTCGATTTGGGTTTGCTGGCGGATGATGACCTGGTCGAGTTTGTCGAGCAGGTCTTCGTTGAAGCTGGCTTTGATTTCCAGCTCGGTGATGCGGTCATCTGTGGTGTTGGACATTGTTTTATTTCCCGCGTCGGCGTAGCTTGCCCAAAAAGTGGGCCAGATCGTCCACCAGCGTAAACACCGACGGAATCACCAGCAGGCTCAGAATGGTGGACGTAATCAGCCCGCCAATCACCGCCACAGCCATCGGGCTGCGAAAGCTGCTGTCTGCCGCGCCCATGCCCACCGCCAGCGGAACCATGCCTGCGCCCATGGCCAGGGTGGTCATCACAATCGGGCGGGCACGCTTGTGGCAAGCGTCAATCAGCGCGTCAAACCGGCTCATGGGGGCGACCACAGGGTGGCCGTCGGTGCCGTCATGTCCACGGCGCGCCAGGATGGCGTACTCCACCAGCAAAATCGAGTTTTTAGTGGCAACGCCCATCAGCATGATCAGGCCGATGAGGGACGGCATGGAAAAGCTCTTGTCGGCAATCAGCAAGCCCACAAACGCGCCACCCAACGACAGCGGCAGCGCCGCCAGAATGGTGAAGGGGTGCAAAAAGTCTTTGAACAGCAGTACCAGTACGATGTAAATGCACAGCACGCCCGTCAGCATGGCCAGGCCAAAGCTGGCAAACAGCTCGCCCATGACCTCGGCATCGCCCAATGCCAACTGTTTCACACCGGGTGGCAGGTTGACGATGCTTGGCAGCTTGGAAACGGCTTCGGTCACATCGCCCAGCGGTGCGCCAGAAAGCTCCACCTCAAACGTGATGTTGCGCGAGCGGTTCAGGCGGTCAATCACCGCCGGTCCGCCGGTCACTTCCAGCGTGGCGACTTGGCTCAGCATGACTGGCCCTTTGACGCCGGGCACCGTCAGGCGGCCCAGCAGATCGAGGTCTTGGCGGGCATTGCTATCCAACTTGACCACCACTGGCACCTGGCGTTGGCTGAGGTTGAGTTTGGAGAGTGCCGTGTCGTAGTCGCCCACGGTGGCTATGCGCAGTGTGTCGCCAATGGCGGCGCTGGTCACGCCCAGATCGGCGGCCTTGGCAAAGTCGGGCCGCACGGCAATTTCGGAGCGAATCAAACTGGCGCTGGACGTAATACTGCCCAGGCCGGCAATGGTGCGCAGGTCTTTTTCTACACTTGAGGCTGCAGCGGCCAGCGCCAGCGGATCTTCACCAGTGAGCACCAGCTGGTATTTTTCGCCCGAACCGCCCAGACCCACTTTGCTGCGCACACCTGGCAACTCGGCCATGGCGCTGCGGATGTTGTTTTCAATCAGCTGCTTGCGCGGACGTTTGCCGCGCTCGGTGAGAAGTACGGTGAGCGTAGCCTTGCGCACCTCGGAGGTACCGGGCGGTGCAAACGGGTCTGAACCTGCTGAGCCACCACCAATGGTGGTGTAAATGCTTTGGATGTGCTCTACCTTGGTTAGCAAGGTGCGCGCCGCCTCAGCGGACTGCTTGGTTTGCGCCAGCGTAGAGCCGGGTGGCAGCTCGACGTATACCTGCGTTTGTGAGTTGTCGTCCGGTGGAATAAAGCCGGTGGGCAGCAGCGGAATCAGCATGATGGAGCCGGCAAAAAACGCCCCCGCCAACGCAATGGTGATCCAGCGGTGGTGCAAAGCCCAGTTGCTGGCGCGCATGTAAGCGGGCATCCAGAACGGGTCTTGGTGCGCACGGGGGCTGCGCTTCATGATGTAGGCTGCCATCATTGGCGTAAGTACCCGTGCCACGATCAGCGAGGCCGTCACGGCCAGCGCGGCCGTCCAGCCAAACTGCTTGAAAAACTTGCCCGGGATACCGGCCATGAAAGCGGTGGGCAAAAATACCGCCACCAGCGTGAAGGTGGTGGCAATCACGGCTAGGCCAATTTCGTCCGCAGCTTCCATGGCGGCCTGAAATGGTGTTTTGCCCATTTGCAAATGGCGCTCGATGTTTTCCACCTCCACAATGGCATCGTCCACCAACACACCAATCACCAGCGAAAGTGCCAGCAGCGTGACGGTGTTGATGGAAAAGCCCAGGTACGCCATGCCGATGAAAGCAGGAATAACTGACAAGGGCAGGGCTACGGCCGATACGAACGTGGCGCGCCAGTCACGCAAAAACAGCCAAACCACAATCACCGCCAGCACCGCACCCTCCAAAAGCATGGTGATGGAGGCGTCGAACTCTTCGGCCACGGGTTTCACAAAGTCAAACGCTTGGGTAAGTTCAATGTCGGGGTGTGCGGCTTTCAGTTCGTCCAGCGCTGCGTTTACGGCTGCGCCCACTTCAATTTCGCTGGCGCCTTTGCTACGGGTCACTTCAAAGCCGACCACGGGCACCCCGTTGAGCAGTGCCAACGCGCGTGGCTCGGCAATGCTGTCCTTGATAGTTGCTACATCGGCCAGGCGCAGGCGCTGGCCGTTGCTCAAGGTCAGCTCCATATGCGCCAATTCTTCCGCCGACTTGACGGTGGCCAGCGTGCGCATGGGCTGCTCGCTGCCGCCTAGGTCGGCGCGGCCACCAGCACTCTCGGTTTGCACTTGTTTGAGCTGGCGAGAAATATCCGCTGCGGTAGCGCCCAGCGCCTGCAGCTTCATGGGGTCAAGTGAAACCTCCACTTGGCGCGTCACGCCGCCAACACGCACCACAGAGCCCACCCCTTTCACGCCCAGCAGGCGACGGGCGACGGTGTTATCCACAAACCAGCTTAAGGCTTCGTCGTCCATCTTGGCCGAGCGAATGGTGAGCGCCAGAATCGGCGAGCCCGACAGGTTGACTTTGCTGACCACGGGGTCGCGCACGTCGCTGGGCAGCTCGCTGCGGATGCCTTGCACCGCGCTGCGCACGTCATCCACCGCCTCTTGCGTGGGTTTTTCCAGGCGGAATTCGGCGGTGATGGTGACACCACCGTCTTGTACCTTGGTGTAAATGTTTTTCAGGCCCTGAATGGACGCAATGGCGTTCTCAATTTTGCGAGCCACCTCGGTTTCCATCTGCGCCGGTGCTGCACCGGGAAGAGATGCCGAGATGATGATGTTGGGCAGTTCCAGGTCTGGGAACTGCTGCACCTTCATGCTGTTAAAAGACAGCATGCCAGCAAAGGTCAGCATCACAAAGAGCATGACCGCCGGAATGGGATTTTTGATCGACCAGGAGGAAACATTCATACCGGTTTGCTCCTTATTTCGTAGCTGCTTGCGTAGGCTGAGCGGGCGCTGCAGGCGTATTTGAGGCATTATTTACTCGCACGGTGTCGCCGTCGTTCAAGAAGCCCGCACCGCTGATGGCGATGGTGGCGTCTTGTGTAATGCCTTGGACGATTTCCACCTGGTCACCTACACGGCGACCCACGTCCACTTTCTGCTGGCTGGCCTTGTTATCAGTGCCAATTTTGAAGAGGTAGTTGAAGCCGTCGCGCACCACCAGCGACTGCTGTGGCACGGTGAGTGCGCCGCTGGCACCCAGCTCAAATTCGCCCCGCGCATACATTCCGGCTTTGACCGCACCGCCGTCGGGCTTGGTGTTCATATCTACATAGACCAGCGCAGTGCGGGTTTGGGGATCTACGGTGGGGGCCACCATGCGCACCTTGCCGTCTACCTTGGCACCGCTGGCGGTGGTGACTTGCACTTTGGTGCCCGCCTTTACGCGGCCCAGCTCGGCGGAGGTGACTTCTGCGCGCCATTCCAAACGGCCCTGACGGATCAGGCGGAACAACTCAGTGCCTGCACCTACCACCGCGCCCACGGTGGCGCTGCGGGAGGAGATGATGCCGCTGTCAGGGGCCAGCACCTGGGTGTGTTTTTGGCGCAGCTCTTGTTGCTGCAAGGTGGCTTTGGCGCTTTCCAGCCGCGCTTTGGCGGTGAGTTCACCGGTGAGGTACTGG
>JBEANP010000240.1:0-4431 GCA_041165385.1 Pseudomonadota bacterium
TAATTCAGCATTTGGGGCACAAAGGCTTCAAAAACTGGCAGGGTTAGTGTTGCCACACCGCTGCGCACTTCGCTCCACTGCCAAAGTGACAAGTCCAAGTCTGGCCCTGCTGGAGCGGGTGAGTCAGTCGGTGCCACGCACAACTGGCGCGCTGCGCCGTCTGCGGGATACAGGTTGATGATTGAATCTGTGTCAAAGTCGGCTTTAGCCCACGTGGAATCTGCGTAACCAGCTATATTTTTAATAGCAATTCCGGCCAGCCCATATATCGCGAAGGAGTGGGTTGCATCGCTTAATTTGGCTTTGGCGCGCATGACAAACATCGACAAACGCTTGAGCGTGGCAGGCAAGAGATCCAGGCTGCAAATGAGCAAAATTGCACCGTTGGGCCTTTTGAAACCTACAAAACTGGCTTGCATGCGGCCTTTGGCGTTGCAAAAACCGGCCAGCCGGGCACGATGCTGGTCCAGCAAAGAAAAATCATGGGTTAGCTGCCCATGAATGAACTTGGCAGCGTCTTCCCCGTCGATTTGAATCACACCCAGGTGTGTCAAGCGGGCTACGCCATTGAGTGTGGGATAAGAAACAGGGGGCAGTGTGGTTGCTTGCATAGGGTGTGAATTATCATTGCAAGCTATGAACTCACAAGGGATGTAGGGCTGTGCGAACTGTTGTTGCTGTGGTGCTAGCGTTCCTTGCCGCGTGCGGAGTTTGGGCTTGTCTGTGGATCAATCAGCCAATGGAGCTGACGTCACCTCAGGTAGATCTGTCCATCGAGCCCGGCACCAGTGTGCGCCAGATAGCTCAGGAAGCGACCGCATCTGGCGTGCAAGTGACACCGTCGCTGTTGTACTGGTGGTTTCGCCTGTCGGGAAAATCACGACAAATCAAGGCCGGTAGCTATGAGGTTGAAGCTGGTACGTCACCACGTGGTTTACTGAGCATGCTGGTGCGTGGCGAGGAGGCAGTGCGTAGCGTGACGCTGGTGGAAGGCTGGAGTTTTCGCCAAGTGCGTGAGGCGCTGCGCAAGGCAGATCAGCTAAAGCCGCTTACCCAAGACCTTACTGCACAGGACATCATGCAGCAGTTAGGCAGGCAAACGGCTGCTGAAGGACGGTTTTTTCCCGACACTTACACTTATTCCAAAGGCAGCACCGATCTTCACGTGCTACAGCGTGCAGCGCGCGCTATGGATAAAAAACTGGCGACGGCATGGGCACAGCTGCCTGCTCAGTCGCCCTTGCAAACACCGGAGCAAGCGCTAATTTTGGCAAGTATTATTGAAAAAGAAACGGGCCGGGGCAGCGACCGACCCCTGATTTCAGCCGTGTTCAGCAACCGGCTGCGCATAGGTATGCGCTTGCAGACCGACCCTTCGGTGATTTATGGGTTGGGAGATAAATTTAATGGCAACCTTCGCAAGGTGGATTTGCAAACCGACACTCCGTGGAATACCTATACCCGTGCCGGACTACCCCCCACTCCCATAGCTATGCCGGGGAAAGCTGCGTTATTGGCGGCAGTGCAACCCGCAACGTCAAAAGCCTTGTATTTTGTTGCCAAGGGCGACGGTACCAGCGTATTTAGTTCAACGCTAGATGACCACAATCGCGCGGTTAACAAATACCAGCGCGGGCAATAGACGGGACAATATAGCAATGGCAGGAATATTTATCAGTTTTGAAGGCATCGATGGTGCTGGAAAATCAACCCACATCGACCGGCTTGTTCGCGTATTTGAAGAGCAGGGCAGAGCAGTGACTTTGTCGCGTGAACCCGGCGGTACGCCTTTGGCAGAGCGCCTGCGCCAGATAGTGCTCAACGAACCTATGGATGCAATGACCGAGGCACTGCTGGTGTTCGCGGCGAGACGTGACCACATTGTGCAAGTGATTGCTCCGGCCTTGGCGCGCGGTGATGTGGTGTTGTGCGATCGATTTACTGATGCCACATTTGCCTATCAAGGCGGCGGACGCGGGTTTGACTGGTTAGTACTGGCACAGTTAGAGCGGTGGGTGCAGGGCACACCGCTGTTGCAACCCGATCTCACCATTTGGTTCGATCTACCACCTGCCGTGGCGGCGCAGCGATTGGCTGGCGCACGTATACCCGACAAGTTTGAAGCTCAGCCACAGGAATTTTTCGAGCAAGTGGCAAGCGGTTATGCCAAGCGGTGGGTTGGTGAGCCCGCCCGGTTTGCGCGCATTGCTGCAGATCAAATGCCCGAGCAGGTTTGGGTGGATGTGCACCAAGCCGTAGTTGCCAAAGGTTGGTTGGCTTGAGTCACGCGCCCTGGATTCACACGCAAACGCGTCAGCTGCTTAGTCAGCGTGGGCATGCCTGGTTGCTACACGGCCCGTCTGGCTTGGGTCAATACGGCTTGGCTATGGCGTTGGCACAGGCGTGGCTTTGTGAACATCCCACGGCCGACGGTGCTTGTAATGCTTGTGGCAGCTGTCACGCCATTGCGGTGCGCACCCATGCAGATTTATGTGTACTGATGCCTGAGACCACCATGTTGAATTTAGGCTGGCCGCTGAGCGAAAAAGCCCAATCTGATATCGACGACAAAAAGCGTAAAGCCAGCAAAGAAATTCGCGTTGACGCCATGCGCGATGCAGTGGAGTTTGCGCAACGTACCAGTGCACGCGGTCGCGGCAAAGTCGTATTAGTGTTTCCGGCGGAACAAATGAACAACATCACTGCCAACGCATTGCTCAAAACGTTGGAAGAGCCGCCGGGGGACGTGAAGTTTGTCTTGGCCAGTGAGTCGGCGCATCAACTCCTTCCGACAATCCGCAGCCGTTGCCTTGGACACACCATGGTCTGGCCGGAGAAAAGGCTCGCGATTGATTGGCTCACCACCCAAGAAATTTCAGCCGCCCAAGCCGAGTTGTTGCTCAGTGCCGCCGGCGGCCGCCCTGACGATGCTTTGGTGTACGCTGCCTCTGGGCGAAATCCGCAAGATTGGGCAGCCTTACCCAAGGCAATGGCGCGCGGTGATGTGAGTTTCGTGCGTGAATGGACTTCCGCGCAACTGATCGACGGATTGCAAAAGCTCTGCCACGACCTGCTTGCACAGAAAACTGGAGCCTCACCCCGCTTTTTTGATGCCAGCCAACTCAGCTCTGCCGCGCCGCTTCATACGCTGACTCAATGGAGCAAATCACTCAGTACAGCCATGAGAACTGTGGACCACCCGTTTAATACAGGGCTAATGCTAGAGACCCTAGTAGGCCAGGCCCAAAGAGCCCTAAACTCAAAACATTGAAAATCGACCCATGAGTACACCTCCCAGCTCTCTACGTCCCAGCGTCATTCAGCTCTCTATCAAGGAGAAAGCCGCTTTGTATGCCGCTTATATTCCTGCGTTTACAGACGGTGGGGTGTTTATCCCAACCTCTAGAGATTACGCACTCGGTGATGATGTATATGTATTACTCACTTTGCCTGAGGACGTACAGCGGTTTCCTGTGGCAGGAAAAGTGGCTTGGATTACACCCGCAAAAGCAGCAGGGGGGCGCACCCAAGGTGTGGGTATTAAATTTCCAAAAGACGAAAAATCACAAGCACTGAAGCAAAAGATTGAGCAGATTTTGGGCCAGCAACTGGCCTCAGAGCGACCAACACAAACCATATAAGTGTTCACCGACTCACACTGCCACCTCAGTTATCCCGAGCTGGCCCAATCTATTACTGACATTCGGGCTGCCATGGCGCTGGCCCGAGTCAGTCGTGCCTTGTGTATTTGCACCACCTTGGAGGAGTTTGACGATGTTCATCAGATGGCCCTCGCATATGACAATTTTTGGGCCAGTGCGGGTGTCCATCCTGACAACGAAGGCGTGACAGAACCGACTATCGACGATTTAGTGGCACGCGGTGCTCTGCCTAAAGTAGTCGCTATCGGTGAAACCGGCCTCGACTATTTTCGACTTGGGACACGCTCGGTTGCCGACATGGAGTGGCAGCGCAATCGATTTCGTGTGCATATCCAAGCAGCTAGGCAGTTACAAAAACCACTGGTAATTCACACCCGAAATGCATCAGAAGATACATTGGCTCTATTAAAAGAGCAGGGGGAAGATGGCTCAGCAGGCTCAGCAGGCGGTGTTTTTCACTGTTTCACCGAGTCAAAAACAGTTGCAAAGGCTGCTTTGGAACTGGGTTTTTATATTTCATTTTCCGGAATATTGACGTTTAAAACTGCCCAAGATCTGCGCGATGTAGCCGCTTGGGTTCCACTAGATCGTATTCTGATAGAAACCGACAGCCCGTATTTGGCACCGGTACCTTACAGAGGCAAAACTAACAACCCGTCGTACGTTCCCGTTGTTGCACAACAGATTGCTAACCTCAGAGGCTGCTCTGTAGAGGATATTGCAACCGCCACCAGCGCGAATTTTTCCGCCCTATTTAAGGGTGTTTTAT
>JBEANP010000241.1:0-4382 GCA_041165385.1 Pseudomonadota bacterium
AAACGTTGCGCTCTTTCTATCTAACACGTGGCTATTTGGAGTTCAAAGTCGACTCTACCCAAGTGTCTATTTCTCCAGATAAGCAAAGCATCGGCATCACCATCAACGTTACTGAAGGTGAACGCTTTGTAGTATCGAAGGTAAAGCTGGCTGGCAATTACCTTGATAAGGATGATGAGTTCCGCTCACTTATTCAAATCAGAGCAGGGGAACCCTACAACGCTGAACAGGTAGCTCAGACCACTAAAGCTTTTTCTGACTATTTTGGTAATTTTGGTTTTGCGTTTGCGCGGGCTGAAGCGCGCACAGACATTGACCGGACAACCAATCGCGTAGAGATTACGTTGCTTGCTGAGCCATCGCGGAGGGCTTATGTGCGTCGCATAAATGTGGCTGGAAATGACAGAACGCGTGATGAGGTCATCCGCCGGGAGTTTCGACAACTGGAAGCCGCTTGGTACGACGGTGAGAAAATTCGACAGTCTCGAAATCGTGTTGATCGCTTGGGGTTTTTCAAAGAGGTTTCAATGGAAACCCAGGAGGTACCAGGTTCACCAGATCAAGTTGATTTGACAATTAACGTACTGGAAAAGCCCACTGGCAGTATCAGCGTAGGGGCCGGCATTTCCAGTAGTGAGGGGCTAGGCTTAACATTTGGCTTCAAGCAAGAAAACGCTTTTGGTTCTGGTAGTTCGCTTGGTATTGAGCTCAATACCAGTAAATACAACCGTACTGTCGCGTTTAACACAACCAATCCCTATTTTACTGAAGATGGTGTATCCAGAACCATTGACGTGTATCAACGGACTACGCGTCCTTACACCGATGTAGATAGTTATGCTATAGAAACGTCTGGCGCAAGCATGCGGTTCGGTATTCCATTCACAGACACTGACACCGTCTATGTGGGCGGGGGCGTAGACCGCACTACGATCGTGCCCGGTACACTGTTGCCAACGGTCTATGCGGACTTTGCCAAACAATTCGGTTATTCCAGCAATGCGGTGCCGCTTACTGTGGGCTGGGGGCGAGACACCCGTGACAGCGCGCTAGTGCCGAGTTCTGGACGTGTAATGCGTGCCTCTGCTGAGTGGAGTGTTGCGGGTGATATGCGTTATGTTCGGGGTACAGGGCAGTTTCAACAGTTTTATCCAATTTCCAAGAAGGTGACTGCCGCCTTTAACGCGGAGTTGGCAATGGGGGCAGGTACCTCTGATTTGCCTTACCCCGTGTTTAAGAATTACTACTCTGGTGGATTGGGTTCTGTTCGTGGATTCGAGCAGGGGAGTCTTACGACAGGTGCTCAACGTGCTGCGGGGTTGGTTGCGACAGGCGGGTCCAAAAAAATAACGTTTAATGCAGAAGTGTTGTCGCCGCTACCGGGTGGCGGCAATGACCGAACGTTGCGGATGTACGGATTTTTTGATGCAGGCAGCATCTATGGTGCTGATGAGTCGATCCAGTTGAGTGACATGCGAACCTCCGTTGGCGTGGGTATTAGCTGGATTTCGCCCGTGGGACCGTTGCGTTTGGCATTTGCAAAGCCCGTTAGTAAATTTGATGGCGATAAAATGCAGACTCTCCAATTTCAGATCGGGACGACTTTCTAATGAGAACTTTAAATACAAGCTGGTGCATCGGCCTGGTACTCGCAGCATCTGTCATTGGTGCTTCAGCGCAAGAATCGAAAATTGGGTATGTAAATACCCAGCGCATCACGACAGAGTCCAGTCCAGCTAAAGTTGCACAAACCAAGCTTGAGCAAGAGTTCTCAAAGCGTCAAAAAGACCTAACTGATTCCCAAGCCTCCCTCAAGTCGTTCAGCGAGAAGTTTGAACGCGATGCCCCCACCATGACTGAAAGTCAACGCGTGGCCAAGCAAAAGGAGTTTGCTGAGCTCAATCGCGATTTCCAGCGCAAGCAGCGCGAGTTTCAGGAAGACCTGAATGGTCGTCGTAATGAGGAGTTGCAACAGGTCCTAGACAAGGCCAACAAGGCTGTTAAGCAAGTTGCTGACGCAGATAAATACGATTTGGTTATTCAAGAAGCGGTTTACACCAACGGAAAGCACGACATTACAGAAAAAGTGTTGAAAATTCTCAACGCCACCGGTAAATAATCGCAGGTCGCTCGGGTGCAGGGTATGACGCTTGCGTTGGGCGAGATAGTGGATGCATTGGGCGGCGAGCTGTCGGGAGCACGCGATATGCTTATTGCCGGTATTGCGTCTCTTGAGATGGCTGGACCAAATCAAATTGCTTTTCTGAGCAATCCTAAATATCAGCAGCAATTACAGTTATCTAACGCAGCTTGCGTGATCGTGGGCCCAGCCATGCAGGCAATCGCCCAGCGTCGTGGCCCCTGCATTGTGTCCACGCAACCCTATTTGTATTTCGCAAAACTGACGCAGCTTTGGCGGCTGAGGCAGCGCGGTGCTCAAAGGCCTACGGTTCATTCGAGTGCAGTTGTTGATGACACGGCTTTTGTGCACCCTACTGCATCCATCGGAGCACTTTGTGTCGTTGAGGCCGGCGCACACGTTGGGGCCTATACGGTATTGAAGTCGCGTGTCACGTTGGGCGAAGGTTGCAGCGTCGGTGAACGCTGCATTATTCATCCTGGTGTGGTTATTGGTGCTGATGGTTTTGGCTTTGCGCCCCGAGCTGATGGTTGGGAAAAAATTGAGCAATTAGGTGCGGTGTGTATTGGTAACGATGTAGAAATTGGTGCCAACACGTGTATCGACCGAGGTGCTTTGCAAGACACGGTGATTGAAGACGGCGTAAAGCTCGACAACCTAATTCAAATTGGACACAACGTTGTGGTGGGGCGCAATACCGCTCTGGCTGGTTGTGTTGGCGTTGCTGGCAGTGCCAACATTGGCGCAAATTGCACGATTGGTGGTGGCGCCATTGTGCTTGGACACCTCAGTTTGGGCGATAACGTGCACATATCCGCTGCTACTGTTGTCAGCAAATCGATTTTGAAGCCCGGCAACTACACCGGCATGTTCCCGATTGACGAGAACGCATCGTGGGAGCGCAATGCAGCGACGCTGAAGCAACTGCACAGCCTGCGCGACCGTATTAAAACTTTAGAAAAAGAGCTAAAAAAATGATGGATATTCACCAAATTCTCAAACAATTGCCTCACCGTTATCCGTTCCTGTTGGTAGATCGTGTGCTAGAAATTGATAAGGGTAAGACCATAAAGGCACTGAAAAACGTCACCATGAACGAGCCTTTTTTCCAAGGCCACTTCCCGCACCGTCCCGTAATGCCGGGCGTGTTGATGTTGGAGGCTTTGGCTCAGGCGGCAGCTCTGCTGGCTTTTGATGCCTTGGGCACATCGCCTAGCGACAATATGGTGTACTACTTCGCGGGCATCGACGGTGCTCGGTTCAAGCGTCCTGTAGAGCCGGGTGATCAGCTCATTTTGAATGTTGAAATGGTGCGTATGAAAGCAGGCATTTTTAAGTTCAAAGCCTTTGCCATGGTGGGCACAGAATTGGCGGTGGAAGCCGAGCTCACTTGCGCGATGCGCAACATTGCCTAAAGTGGTCGCTGTGTCGGCGATTCATCCTACTGCCGTTGTCGACCCTAAGGCGGAAATTGACAGTTCGGTCACCATTGGCCCCTATACCGTTATCGGACCGAATGTGCGTATTGACGCGGGCACCACAGTAGGCCCGCACTGCGTTATTGAAGGTCACACCACCATTGGCCGCGACAACAGAATTTTCCAGTTTAATTCTTTGGGTGCAATCCCTCAGGACAAAAAATATGCAGGCGAGCCTTGCGAACTAGTCCTGGGAGATCGCAATACCATCCGCGAGTTTTGTACTTTCAACATAGGCTCACCTGGCGATATCGGCGTAACTCGTATTGGCGACGACAACTGGGTGATGGCCTATGTGCACTTGGCGCACGATTGCCAAGTGGGTAACCACACCATTTTCGCCAATAACTCGCAACTGGCAGGCCATGTGCATGTGGACGACTGGGTGATTTTGGGCGGATTTACTGTGGTGCATCAGTTTGTGCGACTGGGTGCCCATAGCATGACAGCGATGTGCTCGTTGCTGTTTGCTGATTTGCCGCCGTTTGTCATGTGCCAAGGTCAACCCGCCGCCGCACGCTCGATGAACTTCGAAGGACTGCGCCGGCGCGGCTGGACGCCAGAGCGTATTTCTGGCGTTAAGGCCATGTACAAAGCCCTCTACCGAGATGACCTGACACTAGACCAAGCCAAGGCTCGAATTGCAGATATGCCCGCAATGCAGGCAGAGACTGCACCCGACGTGGCCATGATGCTGTCATTCTTAAGTGGTACATCTGCGCAGCGCGGCATTGTTCGTTAGTGCTTGAGCCCATGGCAACTGC
>JBEANP010000242.1:0-4292 GCA_041165385.1 Pseudomonadota bacterium
GGTCTTTGGGCTGGGTGCACCGCTGGTGGCCATGGTGGGCACTTGCATCGGTGCCGGTCAGCGTGAGCGTGCCATGCGCGCTACGTGGATTGGGGCAGCTTTGGCCATGGCCATGACAGAGGCTATTGGCCTTGTAGCGGCACTGTTTCCAGCGGCGTGGTTGTCCCTGTTTGACACTGATCCAGCCATGATTGCGGCGGGGTCGCGTTATCTGCAACTGGTGGGTCCGTTCTACGGATTCTTCGGTTTGGGGCTGGTGTTGTACTTTGCGTCGCAAGGTGCGGGACGTATGCTGTGGCCCGTGATGGGGAATGCCGCACGGTTGCTGGTCGCCTCGGGGGGCGGCATGCTCGCGCTGCATTGGGGTGGCGATTTGGGCGTGGTGTTTGCCTCACAGGCGGCGGCCATGGTGGTGTACGGCGTGGTGAATGCCTATGCCATTGCGGGCGGTGCCTGGTTTGGTCGCCCTGGTTGGCCGCGCCGCTTGTCGCATTGGGCGTCGGTGTAAGCTTGCGCGCATGACTACCTTCACCCAAACTGTTTTATTCACCGACACCGATGGCCGCGCCAAATTTCGTGAGGAGGCCATCGCGCTGAACCACGGTACGCCGCAGTCCATGCTGTCTGAAGTGTTTGCCAGCGGCGGCTACCAGTTGCGCACCAGCCCGGTGGGTTTTCGCAGCCAGTTTCATTGCTCGGGGCACACCCAGTGGTGCTTTATTTTGCAAGGCCAGATGGAAATTGGTGTGCAGGGTGATTCCCGCGTGTTCGGTCCTGGGCAGCACTTCTATTCGGCAGACCTACTGCCGCAAGGCGCCACGTTTGACCCAGCAGTGCACGGCCACTGGAGCCGGCAGGTGGGGCCTGATCCGCTGATTACGTTGTTTGTGCGCGGGTAGTCAATTCGTTCGAAGTTTGGGGAGTCTTAATGCGCCGTGTTTGGAATCCCATCATTGCAATGGTGTTGGCAGCGCTGGGGGCTGGTAACAGCTATGCGGTTGAATCGACGCAAGTCACTTTTCAAAATGCGCCCTATAACGGCCAGCCGTTTACCAACGTCAAGGCGCGCCTGACGATTCCAGCCGGTGAATCGGTCGGTGAAAAACTTTTTCCAGTGGTGATTGTGTTGCAGGCGTGCTGTGGGTTGGATGACAACGTCACGACCGATTGGCCGAATTTTCTGGGTCAACGTGGTTTTGCCACGTTGGTTCCTGATCTACTGGGCTCCCGCGACCTAGTGTCTGCCTGTGATCGGGAGCCCATACCGCTGGATGAGCGCATGCGCGACGTCTACGGTGCCATTGCCTTTCTGGCAAACCATCCCCGTGTAGACCACGACCGCATTCACGTTTTGGGATTTTCCTGGGGCGGTACCCATGTGCTGGAAGCACTTCTAGAGCGGCGTCTGGGGCAGTTTGCTACGCCAGAATCGGCGCGTGTGAAAAATGGAGTCGCCGTGTATCCGGGCTGCATCGGCATCTTCAAAGCGGTGACCGAGCGTCATGTCAGCCCCGCGTTCTATGCTCCGGCGCTGATTATTGGAGCAGAGCTGGACGACTGGACGCCCGTATCGCAGTGCCGCGTGGTGGTGGAAGGGCAGAGGACACCACCCAAGGTGCAAATGGAGATCATGGCAGGCGCCCACCACCGGTTTGACCAATGGACATCTCGTGGTCGCAGGCTATCAACGCGCCAAGTCCTTGGCCATACCATGGCACCCAGCCAGAGTGCGACAGATACTGCTAGGCGGCTGACCGTCGAATTTTTGGAAGCAGCCCGTTAATTTCTGCAGACTGCGGCCGCACCCTGCAGTGCGCCAGACAACAAACATGTGGTGCCGGGTTTGGATGTTTTTAATGCATGCACCAGCGCTGCGGCCACGTCTTTCGCGTTGACCGACTGGTAATTGGCGGGAATAAGGGGACGCAAAAGCCGGGTGACCAGTAAGCCCATGCGCTCGCCTGATCGCACGGGCTGATTCAGCGCCTCGCGGTCACCTGCCAGCATTGCGGGGCGTACCAACACCAGGGTCTTGAAACCGAGTTGGGCAACGGCTTTTTCCATTTCGCCCTTGACCTGGTTGTAGAAAATAGACGATTTGGGGTCTGCCCCCATTGCACTGACTACTCCTAATTTCGTAGCACCTCGTCCAATTCCCGTGAGCGCTGCAGCTATAACAGCTTCAAAATCTATCGCTTTGAAAGCGGCTTGGCTGCCTGCTACCTTGATGGTGGTGCCCAGCGCGATGAAGCAGTCATCGATATGCGGCAGACCCGCCCATGAGGTGGGTGCCGCAAAGTCCACCACATGCTGTGTGAGCTTGGTGTGCACCATGGGCAGCGTGCGCCGCCCTACGGTGTGCACATGTGCGTAATGGTTATCGACTAAAAGAGCCGCGAGAACCGCCTGGCCCACGAGACCCGTTGCCCCCGCCACCAAAGCCACCCGAGCGTCCGCCGCCACCGCCACCGTATCCGCCGCCGTTGCCACCACCATTGCCGCCTCCGTTTCCACCGCGGTTTCCACCGCCAAAGTTGCTGCGTCGAGCGCCGCGATCGGCCATCATATCGACACTGGTGCGCATCGGGTCGGGCTGGCCTGCGGGTGTGCGAGGTGCGCGCGGTTCACTGGAAAATCCGCTGGGCTGCCCCATGCCGCGACCGCGGCCTTGGCCCTGAGGTGGGCGTGGTGCGTGGGCATTGGCTCGGTTGCTTGGCGGCTGGAACTCGCCGCTTCGGTCTTCGCGCGGTGCGCGATCTGCACGGTCACCACGGTCACCACGGTCGGCACCTTGGCTGCGTGGGCCCTGTCCGCCAGCGTTACCAGTACCGTTACCACCACGGTTACCGCCGCCATTGGACGCAGAACGTCCACCGCCGCCATTGCCACCACCGTTACCACCACGGGCACCTTGGCCTGTCTTGCTTTCGCGAACGCGTTGCAGCATTTCGGTACGTGCAGCTTTGGCGGCCGCTTGCATCACATCGCGGCTTGGCGGCTTGCCTGCGCCGCCCCAGATGGTTTGACGGCCCATGGCAATAGGTTCACCTTTTTCGCCCGGCTCGGGGCCAAAGCCTTCAACCACTTTGACTTCAATCTTTTGCTTGGTGAAGCGCTCGATGTCTTGCATGAAGCCTTCTTCATCCAGGCACACCAAATTCACCGCTGCGCCATCGGCACCAGCGCGGCCAGTACGGCCAATGCGGTGCACATAGTCTTCGCTCACATTCGGAATTTCGTAGTTCACCACGTGCGGCAGATCATCAATGTCAATGCCGCGCGCTGCGATGTCGGTGGCGACCAGTGCGCGCACGTCACCGCTTTTGAAACCAGCCAAAGCTTGAGTACGGGCGGCCTGGCTCTTGTTGCCGTGCAGCGCCATGGCGCTGATGCCGTTCTTTTCCAGAAATTCGGCCACGTTGTTGGCGCCGAATTTGGTACGGGTGAACACCAGCACCTGGCTCCAATTTTGCTCGTTGTTGATGTGGGCCAACAGGGCCTTTTTCTTGCCACGGCCTACCGGATGAATTACCTGGGTGATGCGCTGCACCGTGGTGTTGCGCGGTGTGACTTGCACGCTCTGTGGGTTTTTGAGCAGGTTGTTGGCCAGCTCGCGGATCTCGTCGCTGAAGGTTGCGGAGAACAGCAGGCTTTGCTTTTCTTTGGGCACCAAGGCCAGTACCTTCTTCACGTCATGGATAAAGCCCATGTCCAACATGCGGTCGGCTTCGTCCAAAATCAGCATTTGCACCTGACCCAAGTCAAGCATGCCTTGCTGTTGCAGGTCCAATAAACGGCCTGGTGTGGCTACCAGAATGTCCACGCCCTTTTTGAGCTTGGAGATTTGGGGATTCATACCCACACCACCAAAAATCACGGTGGAGCTGAGTTGCAAGTATTTGCCGTAGGTGCGGATCGACTCCTCCACTTGCGCGGCCAACTCGCGCGTGGGGGTGAGCACCAAGGCGCGGATGCCGGTGCCGCCGAATTTATTTTGTGCGCTGCGGCTCATAGAGAGGCGGTGCAGCAGCGGCAAAGTAAAGGCTGCAGTTTTGCCGGTGCCGGTCTGGGCGCCACCGAGCAGGTCGTGGCCCTCCAAGACCAATGGAATGGCTTGGGCCTGAATGGCAGTGGGGGTTTCATAGCCCTGTTCCAGCACGGCTTTAACGATGGCTGGGGCCAGTTTCAATTCTTCGAAGTTCATGAGTTTTCGCGTCCGTCCTGGACGCTTGGGAATCGGCCGTTCTGTGTGCAGTTGCACCCAGTCAGTCATTGGCAGATGGATTCAAAAG
>JBEANP010000243.1:0-4292 GCA_041165385.1 Pseudomonadota bacterium
TGAGCAGATTTTGAATGTGCACATGCGTAAAGTGCCTTTGGGCCAGGACGTTAGCGCCATGACCATTGCCCGTGGCACACCCGGCATGAGCGGTGCTGACTTGGCCAACCTTTGCAACGAAGCCGCCCTGATGGCCGCCCGCCGCAATGCACGCTTGGTGGAAATGCAAGACTTTGAGAAGGCCAAGGACAAAATCCTGATGGGCCCCGAGCGTAAGAGCATGGTCATGCCCGAGAGCGAGCGCACCAACACGGCCTACCACGAGTCCGGCCACGCGCTGATTGGCAAGTTGCTGCCCAAGTGCGATCCGGTACACAAGGTCACCATCATTCCCCGTGGCCGCGCCCTGGGCGTGACCATGAGCCTGCCTGCGCAAGACCGTTACTCCTACGATAGCGAATTCATGCTGAACCAGATCAGCATGTTGTTTGGCGGTCGCATTGCCGAAGAAGTGTTCATGAACCAGATGACCACGGGTGCCAGCAACGATTTTGAGCGCGCTACGTCCATTGCCCGCGACATGGTGACCCGTTACGGTATGACCGATGCCTTGGGCCCCATGGTGTATGCCGAAAATGAAGGCGAAGTGTTTTTGGGCCGCAGCGTGACCAAGACCACCAACATGAGCGAGCAAACCATGCAAAAGGTGGATGGCGAGGTGCGCCGCATCATCGACCAGCAGTACGCCTTGGCGCGCAAGCTGATTGAAGACAACAAAGATAAGATGCACGCCATGGCCAAGGCCTTGCTCGATTGGGAAACCATCGACAGCGACCAGTTGGACGACATCATGGCTGGCCGCGAACCGCGCGCTCCAAAGGATTGGACGCCGCGGATCCCGTCACAATCTGGTGGCGGTGATAGTGGTAGTGGTAGTGCCCCTGCGGTGGCTGCTGAACCCAAGCCGACAGCTGCCTGAAAGGCTACGCCTTCTCCTGTAACGGGGCCTATCGGGCCCCGTTGCCGTTTTCAACAAGATCATTGAGCCTATGCATTGGCAAACCACCCGCTTCGCAATTGACCTGTCTGCACCCAAGGTGATGGGCATCGTCAACGTGACGCCAGACTCATTTTCTGACGGCGGTTTGCACGCTTCGCGTGATGCGGCCATAGCGCATTGCGACCAATTGGTGCAAGACGGTGCGCACATCCTGGACATTGGCGGTGAATCCACCCGCCCCGGCGCTATCGTATTGCCCGTGGACGAAGAGTTGGAGCGCGTCCTGCCGATTGTTCGCCATGCTGTCAGTCTGGGAGTACCGGTGTCAGTGGACACCTACAAACCCGCTGTGATGCAAGCGGTATTGGACTTGGGCGCGGACATCATCAACGACATATGGGCGCTGGGCTGGAATGGGGCTGATGGCGTGACAGGGGCGCAAGTGGTTGCCGCACACCGCACCTGCGGCGTGTGTGTGATGCACATGCACCGTGACCCACAGACCATGCAGGCGGCTCCCATGGAAGGTGATGTGGTGCGCCAGGTGCTATCATTTTTAGAGCTGCGTACGCAGGCCCTGCAAGGGCTAGGCGTCAAAAAATCCAGAATATGTGTTGACCCGGGCATTGGCTTTGGCAAGACTGTGCAACAAAATTTTGCGCTATTGGCGCAGCAAGCTGCGTTGCGCCCAATGGGCTTTGCAGTGCTGGCAGGGTGGTCGCGCAAATCGTCTTTGGCGGCAGTGACCCAAACATCGCTGGCAAACATGGCGGGTCTGGATGTGCGTGAGCGCATGGCACCCAGCGTTACTGCGGCGGTGCTGGCAGTTCAAAACGGCGCTCATATTGTGCGCGTGCATGATGTAAAAGAAACGGTACAAGCGCTTAAGGTATTGGCTGCAATGCAGGCACAAACGGTAGTTAACGATTGACAATACAGCAACGATAAAAGGGGTAGCAATGGGACGCAAATATTTTGGAACAGACGGAATTCGCGGCACGGTTGGGCAGGGCGTTATCACGCCCGACTTTGTGCTGCGCTTGGCGCATGCGGTCGGCCAAGTGCTGAAACAAACTGAGGTGCACCCTACAGTGCTGATCGGCAAAGACACACGCATTTCTGGCTACATGTTGGAGAGCGCGCTGGAGAGCGGGTTTAACTCTGCCGGTGTGGATGTGGTGTTGCTTGGGCCGCTGCCCACGCCGGGTGTAGCGTATCTCACGCGCACGTTGCGTGCGTCGTTGGGTGTCGTTATCAGTGCTAGCCATAACGCCTTTGCCGATAACGGGATTAAGTTTTTCAGTGCTAACGGAACCAAGCTGCCGGATGACTGGGAGCTTGCGGTGGAAGCCGCGCTGGAAAAAGCGCCTGTATGGGCCGAGTCAGCGCACCTCGGAAAATCGCGGCGTCTGGACGATGCGGCTGGCCGCTACATAGAATTTTGTAAGAGCACATTTGACCATGAGCTCACTCTTAAGGGCTTCAAAATTGTCGTGGATGGAGCCCATGGTGCCGGTTACCAAGTAGCACCCAAGGTATTTCACGAGTTGGGTGCTGAGGTGATTGAGATTGGTTGTGCACCAGATGGACTTAACATTAATAATGGTTTTGGGGCTACACACCCCGAGGCTTTGGTGGCAGCAGTGGAAGAACACCAAGCTGATTTTGGCGTGGCGCTAGATGGCGATGCAGACCGCTTGCAGTTGGTCGATTGTGATGGGCGCTTGTTTAATGGCGACGAAATTTTGTACCTCATGGTCAAAGAACGGTTGTCGCGCGGCGGAATCTACGGCAGTAAGCGTTTGGGTGAAGCCGTACCTGGCGTGGTGGGTACTTTGATGACCAACATGGCGGTAGAACTGGCCCTTAAAGCGAAGGGCGTAGAGTTGGTGCGCGCCAAGGTGGGCGACCGCTATGTGCTCGAAGAGCTGGAAAAGCGCGGCTGGCTATTGGGGGGCGAGGGTTCTGGCCACCTGCTTGCGCTGGACAAGCACTCCACAGGGGATGGAATCGTGTCGGCCCTGCAGGTGCTACAAGCTTGCGTGCGCAGCAAGCAAAGCCTGGCGCAGTTGTTGGTCGATGTGACGTTGTTCCCGCAAACACTGATTAACGTGCGCTTGCAACCAGGCCAAGACTGGAAGTCCAACACCCGAATGGCCGAGGAAACCCAAAAAGTAGAGGCTGAGCTGGGCGACACCGGGCGTGTGCTGATTCGCGCCAGCGGCACTGAGCCCCTTGTACGCGTAATGGTGGAGGCACGCGATGCCGCCCAAGCGCTTTCCTGCGCCCAGCGTATTGCTGACACGCTGAAAGTCTAGCCCATGGCGTCTACGGTGCACGTTTGTCGCGCTGACTACGCCAATCCGGTACACGCTAGTGCACTAGTGGCCTTGCTGGAGGCATATGCACGTGACCCTATGGGTGGTGGTGAAGGCTTGAGTGACTTTGCCAAAACCCATGTTGTGGCAGAGTTGGCAGCCCGCCCGCAAGCCTTCAGCGTGCTGGCGTTTGCCGACCCTACACAGGCTCAGCCTGTGGGTTTGGTGAATTGCATCGAAGGGTTTTCTACCTTTGCGTGCCGTCCGCTGGTTAACGTGCACGATGTTGCTGTGTTGCCATTGCACCGGGGACAAGGTGTGGCTGAAGGCATGCTGGCGTTGGCCGAAGACATTGCCCGCCAGCGTGGCGCTTGCAAGCTTACGCTGGAGGTATTGTCAGGCAACGCCGGCGCGGTGCGCCTGTACCAGCGTGTGGGTTTTGCGGCGTATGAGCTGGACCCCGCCGCGGGGCAAGCGCGGTTTATGCAAAAGTGGCTCTCTTAGGCGCTTACTTGGTTTAGACATTGCGCTGATTCACCCGTTGCATCAGTGCTTCGGCAGACTCTTTGCGCTCGCTGTAGCGGTCCACCAGATACGGTGACACGTCACGGGTCAGCAGGGTGAACTTCACCAGCTCTTCCATTACATCGATCACGCGATCAAAGTAGCTGGAAGGCTTCATGCGGTCGTCATCGCCAAACTCCATGAACGCCTTGGCCACCGAGCTTTGGTTCGGTATGGTGACCATGCGCATCCAGCGGCCCAGCACGCGCATTTGGTTCACCGCGTTGAAGGATTGCGAGCCGCCGCTGACCTGCATCACCGCCAGTGTCTTGCCCTGGGTGGGGCGTACCGCGCCGCTGTTGAGCGGAATCCAGTCGATCTGAGCTTTCATGATGCCGGTCATCGCGCCGTGGCGTTCAGGCGATGTCCACACCATGCCTTCGGACCATTGCGTCAGTTCGCGCAGCTCTTGCACTTTGGGGTGGGTGTCGGGTGCGTCATCGGGCAGGGGCAGACCGCTGGGGTTGAAG
>JBEANP010000244.1:0-4291 GCA_041165385.1 Pseudomonadota bacterium
CAGGCCGTATTCTGGGCATGGGCGACATTCTGGCGCTGGTGGAGCAGGTTACCGCCGGGGTCAATATGGAGGCCGCACAAAAGCTGGCGGCCAAAGTCAAGAGCGGTGCAGGCTTCGATTTAAACGACTTTTTGGCCCAGATTCAGCAAATGAAGCAGATGGGCGGGCTCTCCAGTCTGATGGACAAACTGCCCGCCGCCATGGCCGCCAAAGCCGGTCAGGTGGACTTGGATAAGGCCGAAAAAGACATCAAACGCAAGGAAGGCATCATCCACAGCATGACGCCGCTGGAGCGCCGAAAGCCCGACCTCATCAAAGCCACCCGAAAGCGCCGCATTGCCGCAGGCGCTGGCGTTCATGTGCAAGAGGTCAATCGCATGCTCAAAGAGTTTGAGCAAATGCAGGACATGATGAAGAAGATGAAGGGCGGTGGCATGATGAAAATGATGAAGCGCATGGGGGGCATGAAAGGCATGCCCAAGATGCCGTTTTGATGGCAGGACACACGCCTGCGCAAGTCATGCGCGGCATTGGCTTGTCCATCATCGCTATGGCCTGTTTCGCTACCCTGGACACCACTACCAAATGGGTGTCACTAAGTGCCCCGCTGATGGTGGCCATGTTTTTCCGATACGCATTTCAAGCGCTGGCGACTAGCGCGATAGAGCTGCCGCGCCAGGGGCGTGCTTTGCTGCAAACTAAATGCTTAGGGCTGCACATTGCGCGTGGTGGGTTGCTTTTGGCGACCAGCATTTTTGCATTTTTGAGTCTCAAACACATGCCTGTGGGCGAGTTCACAGCCATCGCGTTGCTCACCCCTTTGATCGTCACACTCATGGCTGCACGCATGCTCGGTGAGAAGGTTTCCCGGCTGCGCATACTGCTTGTGGTCGGTGGCTTTATTGGCACCTTGGTCATTATTCGACCCAGCGGTGCTGACTTCACCTGGGCTCTATTGTTTCCCGTAGGCGTTGTGGTGGCTAACGCCGGGTTCCAGTTGCTGACTAGCCGAATGGCGCGCACCGAAGGCTCCATGACCATGCAGTTTTACACTGGTTGGACTGGCGCGCTGGTGGCTGCAGTGGCATTGCCATTTGCGTGGAAGCCGATTACGTCACCCCAAGTTTGGGGTGGGCTGTTGCTTATGGGGCTCTTGGGGAGTCTGGGTCACTTTATCTTCATTCAAGCCTTCAAGCGCGCTCCAGCTGCGGTGCTCATGCCATATATGTATGCCCAGATTGCCTTCGCCATGTTAGGTGGCTGGTGGATGTTTGCCCACGTGCCCGACCACTGGGCACTGGTCGGCATGGCTTTGGTGGCCGTGTGCGGTGCGGCCGGGGCTTGGCTCACCACCCATGAAAGCCGTGCTGTAGCTGAGTCGCCTGAGCACTAGTTTTTTATGATTTGGGCCGCTAGACCATGCGCACACGCACGGTAAGCTGGTCTAGGTTGGGGTTGCGATGGCAGCTTGCGCGGCCCTTGGCATGGTTCACGTTATCATGCCCACGCCGTGTGCCGCGGTGCTGCAACCACTTTGACTGAATCCCATGCCTATCACTGCCAAGACTGTTATCCGATCCGTTGTGCTGCTCGTTTTGGCCGCAGCCATCGTCTTTGCGCTCTATCTTTATGCTGCTCTGAGCTGGAGCTACTCCAAAGGCGAGCGTGCAGGCTTTTTACAAAAAGTGTCTGAAAAAGGCTGGATCTGTAAAACGTGGGAAGGCGAGTTGTCGCTGGTGGCGTTGCCGGGCGCAGCCCCTGAAAAATTCTTGTTCACAGTGCGCGATGAAGCCGTGGCCACTCAAGTGAACGCCGCCGCTGGCAAGCGCGTGGCTTTGTCGTATGAGCAGCATATGGGCCTGCCCACTTCATGCTTTGGTGATACCAATTATTTTGTAACGGGCGTTAAAGAACTTGCGCCTTGATAGGCCCGCATCGTCCCGGTTTTCACAAACCGGTCATGCCACGATAGTGCTTCAGACAGGATATGCGGCGTGTGTTTACCGGGTGCATCGCGCAGGGCGCGCTCGAAGTAGTCGCGCAGCGCTTCTCTGTAATCCGGGTGGGCGCATTTCTCAATAATCAGGCGTGCGCGCTGGGTGGGTGACAGGCCGCGCAGGTCGGCCAGGCCTTGTTCGGTGACGATGATTTCCACGTCGTGTTCGGTATGGTCGGTGTGTGACACCATGGGCACGATGCACGAAATAGTGCCACCTTTTGCGGTGCTGGGTGTCATAAAGAACGACAAATAGGCGTTGCGCGCAAAGTCGCCCGAGCCGCCTATGCCGTTCATCACGCTGCTGCCCATGATGTGGGTGGAGTTCACGTTGCCGTAGATGTCGGCCTCGATCATCGCGTTCATGGCAATCAAGCCCAGGCGGCGAATCAACTCGGGGTGGTTGCTCATCTCCTGCGGGCGCAGCACGATGCGCTCGCGGTAGGTGTCAATATTGGCGTTGAAGTCGGCCAGCGCCTCGGGGCTGAAGGACAGTGCGGTGGCCGAAGCCATGGTGAGCTTCCCCGAGCGCAGCATGTCCAGCATGCCGTCTTGCAGCACCTCAGTGTAGGCGGTGAGGTTCTCAAACGGGCCGCTGTTCAGGCCAATCAACACCGCGTTGGCGATGTTGCCCACGCCGCTTTGGAGTGGCAGCAGGTTGGGTGGCAGGCGGCCTGCGGCCACTTCTTGTTTCAAAAAGTCGATGATGTGACCGGCAATGCGGTTGGAATTGTCATCGGGCGCGGCAAAGGCGCTGTTACGGTCGGGCTGGTCGGTTTCCACCACGGCCACCACTTTGTTCAGGTCGCAGTGCAGGTACGCATCACCAATGCGGTCGCCCGGGGCCACAAGAGGAATCGGCTTGCGGTGGGGCGGCAACTGCGTGCCGTAGTAAATGTCGTGCATACCTTCCAAGCCCAGGTGCTGATGACTATTGACTTCCAGAATGATGGCATCGGCCCGGTCCAGCCAGGTTTTGTTGTTGCCCACCGAGCTGGAAGGAATCAGCCGCCCGTCGGGCAAGATGCCTGCCACTTCCACAACCGCCACATTCAGCGCGCCCAGAAAACCAAACCACGCCAGTTGCGCCACATGCGAGAGGTGCATGTCGGTGTACTGAATATGGCCGCTGTTGATTTGCTTACGTACCGTGGGGTCGGACTGGTAGGGCAGGCGCATGGAGATGCCATCGGCCTGGGCTAGCACGCCGTCCAGCTCAGGCGCGGTGGAGGCACCGGTCCATAGGCCGATTTGAAATTCTTCACCCGCGGCGTGCAGGCGCTTCATGCGCTCAGCCAGCGCGCCGGGCACCAGCTTGGGGTAGCCAGCCCCGGTAAAACCGCTCATGCCAACACGGGCGCCAGCGGGAATTAAGGCAGCGGCGGCCTGGGCGGACATTACTTTGGCCTGGTAGCCGAGGTGCTGGATGCGTGTGTTGACGGACATACAAACCTTTTGTTCTGTGCAATGCGAGCGGCTTGTCTGTGCGGTAGTGCCGTATTTTGCAAATTTCAAACCCACAAAGCGTGCGCGTGTTGCTATCATGCAACGCCGCAATGCGTAGGCTATCCGATGTTGAAGCCGCCAGAGGCACACCGCAATCTGTAATTAACTAAGTGACATAAGGCGCCCGCACATGCTGACCACCATGGTGATTGACGACGATGTTCTTGCCTACACACGGGCGATGGCGCAGCGTCACGGTGTAACAATTGGGGCAGCCATGTCGCTACTTGTGCGCCAAGGTATCGCTGCTCAGGAGGACATGGCATTGGTTCCCGCAGTGGTTCTCCAGCGCCGTTTATTGCCCTTGCGCGCCCAAGTGCACGCCACAGCAATGGGCGCAACACCGGCAATTCGAGAATCCGCGTAGCAATCTTAATTGGCCAGTAATTCACTGGTCAGCACCTCGGCGCGCAGGGTGTAAGTCCGAGTTTCGGTAATTTTTACATCCACCAGCTGGCCCACCAGGCGGGCGTTGCCAGCAAAGTTGACCACACGGTTGCACTCTGTGCGCCCCATCAGTTCGCCGTTGTCGCGTTTGCTGCTGCCTTCTACCAAAATGCGCTGCACCGTGCCTAGGCGGCTCTCTGAGATGCGGGCAATGTTGGCGTTAATAGCCGCTTGCAGTGTTTGCAGGCGTGCCAGCTTTACCTCGTGGGGCGTATCGTCATGCAAATTGGCGGCCGGTGTGCCGGGGCGGGGGCTAAAGATAAAGCTGAACGAGTTGTCAAAGCCCACGTCGGCAATCAGCTTCATCATCTTGGCAAAGTCGTCCTCGGTCTCGCCGGGGAA